>CAITLX010000412.1 GCA_903893335.1 uncultured delta proteobacterium
CTCGCACTCCCACGAGGCGCACCGGCGTCGCGACCGCAGGCGGCGCCGAGGGCTTCGCTCGACACCCCGCGAAGGCGACGAGCAACACGATCGCGCGAACACCCTGTCTACCGAACATGGCCATGGCTACCCTTCGCTCCGGTCGGAAGCAATGGACGGAGATCTCAATCCGAGAGCGCGGATGAAGCCGCCTCTGCGCGTAGGACGCGCGCTGTAGGTCGCTCCAGGCCGTGCGAACGGCGGCGCCCTACTTCACGACCGAGCGCACCGAGCCACCGCTCGGGCTCGCGTCCCAGTCGTGGACGAGCGACCAGTAGACGTTCGTCGCGTCGACCGCGAGGCCGCCGCCACCTTCGATGGCCCTCGCCAGAGCGTACGGGTGGCCTCCGGTGATGGCGGCGCGGAAGATCGCGTGCGCCGAGGCTCCCCCTCCCCCCGCCTGGTCGCGCCAGTACACCGCGCGATCGTCCAGCACGAGCGGGTCCTGCGGGTACCAGATCGCGGTCGCGAGCGTCTCGAAGGTGCCGCCGGCGAGCGCGACGCGCATCACGGTGCCCAGGCCCGTCCCACCCCCCGACGACGCCCAGTACACATGCGTCGCGTCGACCGCGACGCTGGTCACGTACGGCAGCGCAGGCGCGACGACGCTGGGCGTGACGGCTCCGCTCGCGAGCCCGTAGAGCGTCGCCGACGACGCGCTGTCCTGCGACCACCAATACACGTCGGCCGTCGACGAGCGCGCGAGCCGCATCCGGACGGGGCCCGACGCGAGGGTGACCGGCGCGCCGCCGCCCTTGGGGACCTTGCGCACGGCGCCCATCCCCGTCGCGCTGACGTAGTCGGACCAGTAGACGTCGCCTCCCGACGCGACGACCTGCCCGGGCGCTCCTGGGATGTCGGCGAGCGTCGTCGCAGGGGCCGAGCCGTCGAGCGGAACGGCCAGGAGCGACCCGGTGAAGCCGTTCGACGTGGGAGCGATGAAGAAGGCTTGGGTGGCGTCCACGGCGAAGGTCGACACGTCGACCGATGTCGACGAGAAGAGCGCCACGGCCGGCCCGCTCGGGAGCGGGTAGCGCATGACCGTGCCAGGCAACGCCGTGATCGCTCCGTTCGTCCCCACGACGCCGTGCCGCTTGGTCGACCAGTAGACGTTCGACCCGTCGGCGACGACCCAGCTCGGCACCGTCTTGTCGTCCATCAGCACCGTGGGCGTGCACGAGCCCGACGCGCACACGCCACCTTGGCAGCTGCGCTCGCAGGCGCCGCAGTGGAGCGCGTCGGTAGCGACATCGAGGCACGCGCTCCCCCCGCACAGCTTGGTGCCCGATGGACACGCCACGCACGTCGCCGCCGAGCAGAGCGCATCGCCGGCGCACGTCGAGGTGACCGCCCACCGACCGCTCGCGTCGCACGTCTGGAGGTCGAACGGCCCCGAGCACTGGTTCTGGTTCGGCGCGCAGACGCCGATGCACGCGGCGGGCGAGCACGCCTGATTCGTGCACGTCTCGACGACGCTGGAGGAGACGCGGTCAGGCCCACAGAGGGTGCGCGTCAGCCCGCTGCAGTACACGTCGCCTGCCTGCGCGGACGAGCCGCACCGGATCGCGGCGCAGGTCCCCTGCTCGGGGCCGAGGCGGCTGTCGCAGAGCGTGTTGGCTGCGCACGCCCCGTTGCCGTCCCAGGTGAGGTTGGGGCCGCAGACGAGCTGCTGCTTGGTCGCGTGCCCCTCGCACGCGAGCAACCCCGGCGAGCTGCACGGCGCGCCCATCGCCCCCACGGCGAACGCTCCGGCGTCGACCTCGACGTCCGCGACC
>CAITLX010000413.1 GCA_903893335.1 uncultured delta proteobacterium
GAAGCGCGCGTCGCGGCGCGCGCGCGCGAGGCACACCGGCTCGCGCGCCCCCGCGCCGAGGGCTGGCGCGAGCGGGCAGAGCGCGGGGTCGCCCGCTGCGACCGCGGCCATCGTCTCGCACCACCCGCGCACGGTCGAGGGCCCGATCGGCGCGCAGGGCTTGCTCGACCGCGCCTTCATCGCCTCGAGGGCGCGGCACGCGTCGAGCGCGAGCGTGTCGTAGCCGAGCGCGCCGACCGCGTCGGCCAGCAGCGGGTCGAGCGCGGCGCGCCCCGACACGCACGCCGCGAGCGTGGTGAACGCCTCGACCTCGGCGGCGAGATCGCCCGCTGGGGCAGGCGGGTCGGTCGGCGCCGCGACCCCCGCGTCGTCGGCCCATGCGCGCAGGCCGCGCGGCGGGGTGGGCGCAGCCTGCGGCGCGGTCGCCGAGGGGCGCGGCGAGGGCGGAGGCGGGGGCTCGCGCGAGGGCTCGAGGCGCTCCTCGCATCCAGCGAGCGCCCCGGCGAGGGTCAGCGCGACGAGGACATTGCCCGACCGGCCAGCCGTCAGCGGGATCTTGCGCGCTGAACGAGTGCGCAGTATGTATCGACCCACGGGAAAGGTCGCCACGGCGGCCAGCACCCTACCGCTTTCGGGCCCCGCGGGCGACGCGAGGCTCTTCCACCCCGAGACGAGGCGAGGCGAGGCCGATGGACGACAAGAACCGCGCAAAGGCACTGGAGCTGGCGATCGCCGGCGTCGAGAAGGAGTTCGGCAAGGGCGCGATCATGCGCCTGCAAGACGGCGAGACGCTGCACGCCGAGGTCCCCGTCGTGCCCAGCGGCTCGATCGGCCTCGACCTCGCGCTCGGCATCGGCGGCTACCCGCGCGGCCGCATCGTCGAGATCTACGGCCCCGAGTCCAGCGGCAAGACGACGCTCACGCTCCACGCCATCGCGAGCGTGCAGCGCCAGGGTGGCGTGGCGGCGTTCATCGACGCCGAGCACGCGCTCGACGTGCCCTACGCCAAGAAGCTCGGCGTGAAGACCGACGAGCTCCTCATCAGCCAGCCCGACTACGGCGAGCAGGCGCTCGACATCGCCGACATGCTCGTGCGCTCGGGCGCCGTCGACCTCATCGTCGTCGACTCCGTCGCCGCGCTCGTGCCCAAGGCCGAGATCGAGGGCGACATGGGCGACAGCCACGTCGGTCTGCAGGCGCGCCTCATGAGCCAGGCGCTGCGCAAGCTCACCGGCAGCGTCGCGCGCAGCCAGTGCCTGCTGGTCTTCATCAACCAGATCCGCATGAAGATCGGCGTCATGTTCGGCAGCCCCGAGACGACCACCGGCGGCAACGCGCTCAAGTTCTACGCGACCGTGCGCCTCGACATCCGCCGCATCGGCGCCATCAAGGAGGCAGCCGCGACGGGCGACAAGAAGGACCCGGCCGTCGTCGGCAACCGCACCCGCGTCAAGGTCGTGAAGAACAAGATGGCGCCCCCGTTCCGCGAGGTCGAGTTCGACATCCTCTACGGGCAGGGCATCAGCCGCTCGGGCGACGTGCTCGACCTCGCGAGCGAGGCCGGCATCATCGAGAAGAGCGGCGCGTGGTTCTCGTTCGGCGGCGAGCGCATCGGCCAGGGTCGCGAGAACGCGCGCGGCTGGCTCGACCAGCACCCCGAGGTCCTCGAGAAGCTCGAGCGCATGATCCTGCAGAAGCACGGCATCAAGCGCATGGGCGACAAGATCGAGGAGCCGATGGC
>CAITLX010000414.1 GCA_903893335.1 uncultured delta proteobacterium
CAGCCGCGTGTTCGACGACCGACGCCCCGCGCCGCCTGCGCCGACCGCGCCGACCGCCACGCAGGGGCCCACGCCTCCGCGGGTGAACACGAGGTCGAACCCGCGCGATCGCGTGCCGGTCGACGTCATCGTCTCGCGGCGCCCGCGCGGCGTGCGCTGAGGGTCATTCGCGCCGCGGTCGGCGCGCCGGTCAGGCGCGCGTCACGCGACCTTCTGGTATTTCGCCGCGGGCGCGCCGCAGACCGGGCACTTGTCGGGCAGCGCGCCGAACTCGATGTCCCCGCAGACCGGGCACAGGTAGACGTCCATCTGCGAGAGGTCGCCGCCCGAGCGCATCGCCTCGAGCGCCTGCGCGAAGAGCCTCGCGTGCACCTGCTCGGCGGCGTTGGCGAAGCCGAGCATCGTCTTGGCCTTGTGGCCCTCGGCCTTCGCCTGCTCGACCATCGGCGGGTACATCTCGGTGAACTCGTAGGTCTCGCCGGCGACGGCTGCCTCGAGGTTCTGCAGCGTGGTGCCCACGCCGCCCATGTTCGCGAAGTGCGCGAGCGCGTGGATCGTCTCGGCGTCGGCCGCGGCGCGGAAGAGGCGCGCGATCTGGGGCAGACCCTCCTTCTCGGCGGCGCGCGCGAACGCGAGGTACTTGCGGTTGGCCTGGCTCTCGCCGGCGAAGGCGACGGCGAGGTTCTCTTGGGTCGTGGGCATGGGGATCCTCCTCGAACGGACGTTGCGCGTGGCGTTACCAGAGGGCACCGCGCCGCGCCACCGCCACGACCGCGCGCGCATCGGACCAGCGGCCCTCGCTGCCCGCCCGGCGACGCTTGGCCGCGTTGCTACACTGGCCTCGACCTGGCTCTGCTGGCGCGCTTCGCGCCGATGCCTGGCGGAGCGACGTGCCGCTTTCCATCCCGTTCGACAACAGCTACGCCCGCCTCCCGCCTCGCCTCTACGCGCGACAGGCGCCGACCCCGGTCGCCGCGCCGAGGCTCTTGCGCCTGAACGAGGCGCTCGGCTGCGCGCTCGGGCTCGACCCCGCGGCGCTCGCGAGCCCGGAGGGCGTCGAGGTGCTCGCCGGCAACCGCGTGCCGGAGGGGAGCGAGCCGATCGCGCTCGCCTACGCCGGCCACCAGTTCGGGCACTTCGTGCCGCTGCTCGGCGACGGCCGCGCGATCCTGATGGGCGAGATCGACGCGCCCGGCCTCGGGCGGCGCGATCTGCAATGGAAGGGCTCGGGGCGAACGCCCTATTCGCGCGGCGGCGACGGTCGCGCCGCTCTCGGCCCCGTGCTGCGCGAGTACGTCGTGAGCGAGGCGATGGCCGCGCTCGGCGTCCCGACGACGCGCACGCTCTCGGCCGTCGCGACCGGCGAGGCGGTGCTGCGCGACCGGGCGCTCCCCGGCGCGATTCTCGTGCGCGTCGCGCAGAGCCACCTGCGCATCGGCACGCTCTGCTGCTTCGCCGCGCAGGGCGACTTCGAGGCGGTGCGCGCGCTCGCCGACCACGCGATCGCGCGCCACGAGC
>CAITLX010000415.1 GCA_903893335.1 uncultured delta proteobacterium
AGCGACGCGTCGCTCGTCGTGCTTCGCTGAGCGTGCGAGTCGGCGGTCGGGCCTGACGGGGGAGCTAGACGCGCACGCGGAAGTTGCCGACGAAGGTGCGGCCGATGTCGTCGAGCGTGGGGTCGGTCACGATGATCTCGGGTCGACCGTTCTGCGCGTACACCACGGTGTTCTGGCGGAACACGCGGCCGAAGGCGATGGCCTCGTCGCGATCGACGCCGTGCACGAGCCACGCGGGCTCGCGCCACTCGCCGTCGGGCTCGTCCTCGAAGCCGACGCAGGGCTCGACGCGGTAGCAGCCGAGCACGAGCATGTCGCGCATCACCTGGTGGCGCCCGTCGTTCACGCGGCGCGGCAGCAGCATCGAGCGCGGGTTGTACGCCGTGAGGATGGCGAAGCGCGACTGCAGCAGCGGCGGCAGCTTCGTCGTGTCGGCGACGATCTCGCCGTCGAGCGAGGCGCGCACGGTGCCCTCGGGCGACGCGAGCTCGTAGACGGTCGAGAGGTAGGAGCGGAGGAGGTTCTGGTCCATCGTGGGTCCGGGGTGGGCTCAGGGGCAGGGGGTCTCGGCGACCGGTACGGCGGCGAGGCCTTGGTACGAGGCGGCGACGGCGCGGAAGCCGAGGCCGACGGAGATGGCGTCGCACGGGACGCCGGCGCGGTTGGTGCCGTCCGCGAGGATGTCCTCGGACTGGTGGACGCGCTCGACGATGAAGTCCCACGAGCTACCCGAGCAGAACGAGGGGTTGAGCGTGCCGAGCACGCCGTGCAGGTCGGCCAGGAACTCGTTCGTGCGCAAGATGCCGCCGAGCGCGCCCTCGACGACGTGCATGCGCGTCGCGTCGAGCTTCATGACGACCCTCGCGTGGTGCACGTGGAACTGGATCGAGGCGCCGCCGAACGAGCCCGCGACGAGCACCTCGTCGTAGGGGTGCATCGTGAGCGTGTCGCCGACGAGCGTCGCGGCCGTGTCCATCACCTGCGCGTCGTCGATGGCGATCGAGCCGCCAGCGAGCGACGACTCGTCGATGGCGAACACGTCGCGCCCGTCGAACGTGGGCGCGGTGGCGTGCGGCGCGGTGAGGTACTCGCGCACGACCCAGGGCTCGGCGCCGTCGAGCAGGTTGGTGCGGAAGAGGATCGTCGAGCCGCCGGCCTCGAAGTTGGCGTTGACCTGCTGCCCGAAGTCGCCGAACCCGGCCGAGAGCAGCTTGATGGCCGGCATGAGGTTCTCGCCGAACGAGTTGTCGATGCCCCCCTCGCCGTCGGTGGCGACGAGCGCCGCGTTGGCCGAGGCGTAGGGCGTGCAGGTGTCGGACGACTGCGCCGTCGAGGCCTTGCCGTCGAGGTCGAGGCCGAAGCTGCGCCACGCGGCCGTGTCGGCGACGTCGCTGCGGTCGGTGTCGCCGAAGTAGACGTGCTGCACGACGAAATGCCCCGTGGGCTGCGGGCCGACCTTCGCGTCGGCCTCGTGGGGCGCGTCGGCGGCGGCGTCGCGCGCGACCTCGCTGGCGGCGTCGGTCGCGCCCGCGTCGGGCTCCGGCAGGTCGCCGCCGGCGCTCGTGGCGCACGCCGACGCCGCGAGGGAGGCGGCGACGCAGGTGAGGCGGACGGAGGCGGAGCGCATGCGGCGGGGGACCATGGCGAAGGGGAGCATACCAGGGGCCGACGCGGTCCCCGACCCCTCAGGGAACGAAGCGGTAGCCGACGCCGCGTACGGTCATGAGGTGGCGCGGCGCGACCGGGTCGCCCTCGAGCTTGGCGCGCAGCTGCAAGAGGAAATTGTCGATGGTGCGCGTCGTGCCGTGGTGGCCGGGGCCCCAGACCGCGGTCTGGATCTGCTCGCGCGTCAGCACCCGGCCGCGCGCCTCGACCAGGCAGTACAAGACGTCGAACTCGGTGGCCGTGAGCTCGACCGGCTTGCCGTCGCGGCGCACCTCGCGCGTGCCCGGGTCGATCGAGAGGTCGCCCGCGAGGGTGGGCTCGGCCCGCGCGGGGCGCCCGCGCGCGTCGCGGCGCAACACGGCGCGCACGCGCGCGAGCAGCTCGGCGAGCCCGAACGGCTTGGTGACGTAGTCCTCGGCGCCCAGCTCGAGCCCCATGACCTTGTCCATCTCGGCGCCGCGCGCCGAGAGCATGAGCACCGGCACCTCGACCGACTGCGCGCGCAGCGCGCGCAGCACCTCGAAGCCGTTGAGGCGCGGCAGCATCACGTCGAGGATGACGAGATCGACGCCCGGCTCGCGCGCGCGCGCGAGCCCCTCCTCGCCGTCGTGCGCGATGAGCACGCGGTAGCCCTCGGCGACGAGGTTCATCTCCAGGCCCATGGTGATGCTCTCGTCGTCCTCGACGACGAGCACCGTGCGCCGCTCGGCCGCGTGCAACTCGCCCTGACTCATGCGGAGGCTTCGCCCTCGGCGGGAGCTTGTAGCACGGGCCCCCGGGGTGCCGCCGCGAGCACGATGGTGAAGGTCGCGCCGCGCCCCGGCTCGCTCTCGAGCTCGACCTTGCCGCCGTGCGCCCGCACGATGTGGTCCACGATCGCCAGGCCGAGCCCCGAGCCCTCGCGCTCGCGCGCGAGGCGGTCGTCGACGCGGTAGAATTTCTCGAAGATGCGCTTGTGCTCGCCGCGCGCGATGCCCGCTCCGTTGTCGGCCACCGAGAGGCGCACGCGCCCGTCGTCGGCCGCGGCGCGCACGGCGATGCGGCGCGGGTCGCCGCCGTACTTGTAGGCGTTCGACAGGAGGTTCACGACCGCGTCTACGAGCGCGTCGTGGTCCGCGACGACGTGCGGCAGATCGGGCGCGACGTCGATCTCGAGCTCGACCTCGCGGCGCGCGCGCACGGGCTCGAACGACTGGATGGCCGTCTCGACCACGTCGGCGACGTCGACGTCCTCCTTGCGGTAGATGCGCCGCCCGCTCTCCATGCGCCCCCAGTCGAGGAGGCGATCGATGAGTTTTTGCAGGCGCAGGCTCTCCTTGCTCAGCGCGTCGATGCACCTGCGCTCGACGTCGGGGTCGCCGCCGCGCAGCCGCAGCGTGTCGGTGAACATGCGGATCGACGTGAGCGGCGTGCGCAGCTCGTGCGAGACCTTCGAGACGAAGTCGATCTGCAGCTTCGACAGGTTGGCCTCGCGCCGCACGAACACCCAGACGAGCACGCTGCCGGTGACCACCGCGCCCGCGAAGCAGAGCACGAGGATGCCGAGCACGACGCTCATGCGCGCCTCGCCGAACACGAGCAGCAGCGTGCCGACGAGCGTGAGCAGGCCGGTCGGCACGATGACCAGCCCGATGAGCAGGAGGATGATGCGGCGGTAGCCGCCCGCGGCCGGGTCGCGCTCCGGGGTCACGCGAGGTCCCACGCGGCTGCGCGCAGAAGCTCGGCGACGCTCCACGCCTGCGCGCTGCAACCGTTCGGCCCGAAGGGGGCGTCGCCGTCGGAGATCTCGGGGACCTGCCCGAGCGCGAGCTGGTGGTCGAACGCGGAGGCGACGAGCCGCTCGAGCGCCTCGCGCAGCGCCTCGTCGAGCGGGCGCAGGCGGCGCGCCGCGCGCACGTAGAAGCCGAGCAGGAAGGGCCACGCGGTGCCCTGGTGGTAGGCCGCGTCACGCGCGCGCACGCCGCCGCCGTAGCGCCCGACGTAGCCCGGCGAGCCGGGCGCGAGCGTGCGCACGCCGACGGGCGTGAGGAGATCGCGCTCGACGACGGCGAGGATGCGCGCGGCCTGTGTGGGGTCGAAGAGGCGGGGCTCGACCGCGAGCGCGATGAGGGCGTTGGGGCGGATGCTCGCGTCGGCGAGCTGATCGGCGTCGGGCGACGTCGGCAGCACGTCGTAGGGGTAACCCGTAGCCTCGCACCAGAACCTGGCCCGGAACGCCGCGAGGCCGCGCACGTGCGCCTCGCGCGCGCGCGACGCCAGCGCGTCGTCGCCGAGCGTGACCGCCAGGCTCGCGAGCGTGTCGCACGCGCGCACCCAGAGCGCTTGCAGCTCGACCGGAAGCCCCGCGCGCGGCGTGACGACCCAGTCGCCGACGCGCGCGTCCATCCACGTGAGCGCGAAGCCCGGGTCGCCGGCCGCGAAGAGCCCCTCGGGGGTGACGTGGATGTGGTGCCGGGTGCCGGCCATCGCCGCCTCGAACGCGCTGTGCAGCGCGTCGAACAGCTCGCCGCGCAGGTAGCCGTCGCCCGAGCCGACCCGCTCGGCGTAGAGGCGCGCGGCCTCGAACAGCCAGAGGGTCGCGTCGGCGGTGTGGTACTCGGCCTCGCCTCCGACGTCGGGCAGGCGGTTGGGCACGAGCCCGTCGGCCATCGTCTGGGTCAGCGTGGCGAGCACGCGCCGCGCGCTCGCGACGCGATCGGTCGCGAGGTAGAGCCCCGGCAGCGCGATGAGCGAGTCGCGCCCCCACACCTCGAACCAGGGGTAGCCCGCCACGATGCCGGGCGTCTGCGCGAGGTCGGCGCGGTAGGCGTCGGCCGCGATGGAGAGCTTGCGAACGAGCAGCGAGCGGCGCGGGCCCGGGTCGCACGCGACGAGCGCGAGGGCCGCCTCGTCGAGCAGGTCGGACGGCGCGCGCGCGGGCAGCGCGTCGGCGGCGACCACCAGGTGCGTCGTGTCGCCGGGCTCGAGCCGCATGCGAAACACGCCGGGCGTCCAGAGGTCCTCCTGAAAATCGAGGCCGCGGGCGTGCTCGGTGAGGTACTCGAAGCGCCGCCACCAGTCGGGCGAGCCGATGAACGTGGCCGAGTGGCCGAAGACCACGCGCGGCAGGTGCCCGACGGGACGCACGCGCACCTCGCCCTGGCGCAGCTCGACGCTCTGGTGCATCGCGCCGTGCTCGCGCTGCAGCGCGTGGAAGGGGCGCATCGAGAGCAGGGGGCGCACGGCGAGCGCGACCGGCGCGCGCCCGCGCCACGTCCAGCGCACGACCAGGGCGTTGAGGCCGCGGGCCAGCGCGAAGGTCTGCTCGAGCTCGTCGCCCGCGATCGTCCAGAGGAAGCGGGGAAGGGGGTCCTGCGCGAAGCGCGCGAGGTGGCGGTAGCCGTCGGTCGGCTCGATGTGGGGAAACTGGTGGGTGGACAGCTCGTAGCGCGCCTCGTGGGTCTCGACCTCGACGTCGAGGTGCGAGAGCAGCACGTGGCGACCGCGCGGCGGGTCGAGCGCCGCGACGAGCAGGCCGTGGTAGCGGCGCGTGTTGAGCTGCGCGACCGTCGAGCTCGCGTAGGCGCCCGCGCCGTTGCCGTGCAGCCACTCGACGCGCGCGCGGGTCAGATCGCC
>CAITLX010000416.1 GCA_903893335.1 uncultured delta proteobacterium
CGATCGGAGAGGGGTTCGTGGACGAGGCCGGTGCTGCGCATCGCGCGAAGCTACCTCAAGTGGCGCTCGCTGCGGACTCGGTTCGGGAGCGTGGCCCCGCCCTCCGTTCACGCCCTCTCGCCCAGCGCCTCGGCCAGCGCGCGCGCGAGCGCCGCGAAGCAGGCCGGGCGCGGGGCATCGGCTGCACCCGCGACGGTGCGGTTGGCGGTGAACAGCGCGAGCCGCTCGGGCTCGCCGGACGCGCGCAGCGCGAACGCCTTCGCGACGCCCGCTCCCAGCTCGACCGCCGCGAACGCGGGTAAGACGGCGGCGTAGCTGCCGGTCGCGACGGCGCGCGCCGCCTGCGGGAACGTCTCGCACGACAGCGCCGGGGTGATGGGGGAGCGGGCGCGGGCCGCCAGGCGGTCGAACGCGGCAGCGTCGCCCGTCACGCGCACCAGCGGGAGCGACGCGAAGCGCTCGGCCAGCGGCAGCTCGGCGCGGGCCAGGCGCGGCGGGACGAAGAGCGCATAGGTCAGCCTGCCGAGCACGCGATGGGTCACGCCCGCCGGCGCGGCTCGCGCGCGCGCGAGCCCGAAGTCCGCCTTCCCCGACACGACGTCCTCGAGCGGGTCGGAGCTCGCCACCAGCGAGAGCTGCACGCGCGGCTGCTCGGCGAGCACGCCCGCGACGCGCGGCAAGACCAGCCATTGCAGCACGCTGTCGCCGGCGGCGAGCGTCAGCGCGACCTTCGCCGCGGCCCCCTGCTCGCCGACCTCGGCCAGGCCGGCCGCGAGCGCCGCGACGACGCCGCGCAGCCGCAGCCCCGCAGCGGTCGGCGCGCAACGCCCGCCGCGCCGATCGAGCAGCTGCACCCCGAGCAGCCGCTCGAGCTCGGTGACCTGCCGGCTGAAGAGGCTCGCGCGCGTGGGCTCGTGGTGCGACGCCGCCGCGAAGCTGCCGGCATCGACCGCGTCCTGAAACGCGAGCAACCGGTGCAGCGAGAGCCTGCGCAGCAGCTCGCGCGGCGATGACTCATCAGTCGCTGCCATGACCGCACGGTGCCTGGACGGTAGCTGCGCGTCAACCCAGGATGGTCGCATGCACAACGCCTCCACACCGCGCAATCCGCTGACCGTCGTCTTCTCGACCGCCATGGCCGCGCCCTCGGGCAGCTTCTCGCCGAGCAGCGACAAGCCCGCCAAGGTCGTCGCCGACTGGGCTGCGGCGGGCCTGCCGCTCGACCTCGTGGCCCCGACGCCTGCCACGCCGGACGACCTCGCGCTCGCCCACGATCGCCGCTACGTCGACGACGTGCTCGCGCTCCGGCGCCCGAACGGCTTCGGCGACCGCTCCCCCGCCGTCGCGGCGGCGCTGCCCTACACGAGCGGCGCGATGCTGACCGGCGCGCGGCTCGCCTTGCAGCGAGGCGGCGCGGTGTGCGCCCCCTGCTCGGGCTTCCACCACGCTCGCTGGGGCTCGGGCGGCGGCTTCTGCACCTTCAATGGCCTGATGGTCGCCGCGCTCGGCGTGCTCGGCGACGGGCTCGCGCGCCGCGTCGCCATCGTCGACTGCGACATGCACTACGGCGACGGCACCGACGAGATCCTCGAGCGGCTCGGCCACCCGGCCGCCATTCGCCACTTCACCGCGGGCAGCGAGTTCCACCATTCGCGGCAGGTGGCGGCCTTCTTCGCACGGCTCGACGAAGAGCTTGCTGCGCTCGCGGGATTCGACCTCGTGCTCTACCAGGCAGGCGCCGACCCCCACCTCGCCGACCCGCTCGGCGGCTGGCTCACCACTGAGCAGCTTCGCGAGCGCGACGCGCGCGTGTTCGAGGCGCTCGCGCGCCACCGCGTGCCGGTCGTGTGGAACCTCGCCGGCGGCTACCAGCGCGACGCCGACGGCGGCATCGCCCCGGTGCTCGCCATTCACCGCAACACCGCGCGCGAGCACGCGCGGGTGTTCGGCGAGCGGCTGGGCGCTCGCGACGCGGGCCAGGTTCAGGCCCGGCGTGCCCAGATTACGAGGTAGGATCAGCCCCGGCGCGCTTCGAGGACGGCGACCGGCGAGTGCGTCGGCGTCACGCCGTGGAGCTTCAGCCCGGCGCTGGCGAACAGCCCGCCGAACTCCTGGGCGGTGCGCTCGCGCCCCGAGAGCATCACGAGCATGTTGAGATCGAGCAGCGGCGCGGGCGACGGCGGGCCCTTGTCGTCGATCAGCATCTCGGCGACCACGACGCGCGCGTCGGGCGTCATGGCGTCGCGCACGCGCCCGAGGATCTGCACGCACTCGTCGTCGCTCCAGTCGTGCAGGATGTGCTTGAGCAGGTAGACGTCGCCGCCCGCCGGTACGCTCTGGAAGAAGTCGCCCGCGACGCGCTCGACGCGGTGCGCGACGCCGGCAGCCTGGAGCGTCGCGCCTGCGCCCTCGACGACCTCGGGGCGATCGAACAGCACCCCGGTCGCGGTCGTCTCGCGCTGCAGCACCGCGGCGACGAAGGCGCCGTGCGAGCCGCCGACGTCGACGACCTTGCGCGCCCCCGAGAACGAGTACGACGCGAGCACGGCCTGCATCGCCATGGTCGACATGCCGCTCATCGCCTCGGCGAAGAGGAAGCCTTCGTCGGCGTTCTGCTTGTAATACTCCCAGACGTCCATCCCGAGCGCGCCGGGCGCGGCCGGCTTGCCCGTGCGCACGCTGTGCTCGAGGTTGCCCCAGGGCAGCCAGTGGCCGGGGGCCATCTCGGCGATGATGAGCGAGCGCATCGAGCCGGGCACGTCGGAGCGCAGGCACTCGCCGACCGGCGTCAGCGCGAAGCGTCCGTCGGCCTCGGTGGAGAGCACGCCCACCGACGCGACGCCGCGGAGGAGGCGGTAGACGGCGGACGGGTCGGCGCGCAGCGCGGTGGCGATCTCGCCGGCCGTGCGCGGCCCGTGCGCGAGCTGATCGGGAATGCCGAGCCGGGCGGCGGTGGCGACGGCCTGCGCCGCCCACATGCCGGACACGAGGCGGAAGATGGCGGCCGGCGGGGGGATCATGCTCGGATCGCTCATGGGCGGGTCGCTCCAGCGAGGGGGGGGCGACACGAAGCGCGCCGCAGGCCGCCGCGAGGCAGCATTGCCCATGCCCTACGTGCTCGCCCTGGTACCGACAATGCGCCCTGCGACGGATGCGCGCGGAGGGAGCAGGCGCGCTCGCGATAACCGACAATTGCCGACAATCCGCTGGGGCGGGGCGCCCCGTGACGGGACCGTCGCGCGCGCTACGGCGCGACCGCGGCCGCCGCGTCGGCCTGCGCGCGTGCGCGGCGCTCGAGCTGTGCGTGGCGGTACGAGCCGAGCAGGGCCGCTCCGAGGGCCCCAGCGAGGATGCCGTCGGGGTGCGTCACGACCTCGAGCGGGGCGCCGCGGTCCTCGCCGAGCGACTCGCGCACGGCGTCGACGAGCCCCGTGTCGAGCGAGAGGCCCCCGCTGACGAACACGACGCCCTGCGTCTTGAGCGAGCGCAGGAGCTTGGCCAGGCGCACCGCGATGCTGACGTGGATGCCCTTGAGGATGTCGGCGGTGGCCACCCCGCGGCTCACCATGTTGATGACGTCGGTCTCGGCGAGCACCGCGCAGATGCCGCTCACCGCCTCGGGCGCGCGCGAGCCCTGCGACAGCGCGCCGACGTCGTCGAGCGGGACGCCGAGGTAGCGGGCGATGTTCTCGACGAACTGGCCGCTGCCGCTCGCGCACTGGCTCGTCATGCGGTGGGTCAGGACCTTGCCGCGCTCGTCCGTGCGGATGGCCCGCGCGTGCAGGGCGCCCACGTCGAGCACGGCGCGGGCGCGCGGCTCGAGGAAGAGCGCGCCGCGCGCGTGGGTCGTCATCGAGTAAAAATGCCCCGTCGCGAAGGGCACGGCCTCGGTGTCCCCCGTCGTCGCGACGTAGGGCAGCGCCTCGGGCTCGACGCCGGCCTGGCGGCACACGTCGGCGAACAGGCGCGCGGTCAGCTCGTGCACCTCGCGGCGCCGGATGCGCTCGACCGCCGAGGCGAGCACGCGTCCAGCGTCCCCCGCGCGGCTCGCGGTGATGGCGACCTTCACGGCGCCCGCTCCGACGTCGATCCCTGCGGTGATTCGTTCGATCATTGTCAGCCTCCGCTGAGGTCAGCTGCAGCCCGCGCACGCGCGGTTGGCGGGAGCCGCCGGGGGCGCACGCCGCGGCGCGGCGACCTCGAGCAGGTTCGGCCGCCCGGCGTCGAGGTCGTCGAGCGCGAAGAGCGCCGCGCCAAGGGCGCCCATGTAGATGGAGTCGGGGTGCGCGTTGAGCGTGATGCCCGCGCCGTAGTTTTCGTCGACCAGCTCGCGCAGCACCTTGGTCGCCGCGCCGTTCTTGCAGACGCCGCCGGTGAAGGTCAGCTCGTCGCGCACGCCGCCCGAGCGCGCCAGTAGGCTCATCGCGCGCAGCATGATGGCGCGGTGCAGGCCGGCGAGGATGTCCTCGCGGTCCTCGCCGAGCGAGAGCCGCTCGCGCAGCTCGGCGCCGGCGAACACGGTGCAGGTCGAGTTGATGCGCACGGCGCGCTTGGACTGGAGCGCCAGCGGGCCGAGCTCGTGCAGGCCGAGGTTGAGCTCGTCTGCAATGTAGCCGAGGTAACGCCCGCAGCCGGCCGCGCAGCGGTCGTTCATCTGGAACGAGGTGACGACCCCGCGGTCGTCGACCTGGATGGCCTTGGTGTCCTGGCCGCCGATGTCGAGCACCGTGCGCGTGCCGGGGAACAGGCGGTGCGCGCCGCGGCCGTGGCAGAGGATCTCGCTGCGAACGGCGGCCTTGGGGAAGGGGAGCGTCTGGCGCCCGTAGCCGGTGCCGACGAACGACGCCTCGACGATGGGCAGCGACGCGATCTCGTCGACGACCCGCATCAGCCGCTCGCGCAGGCTCGGCGTCTCGAGGTCGCCTGCGATGCGCTGCGCGGCGCGCGCGAGCAGCGACGCGAACGCGAGCTCGCGCAGCTCGGTCTCCACGTCGAGGATGGCGCGGTCGAAGGCCCACACGAGATCGTCGAAGCGCAGCCCGAGCGTCGCGGCGACGGGCTCGGCCGCGGCCACGAACGCCGCGCTCGCGAGGTCGCGGAAGAAGTCGCTCTTGCGCCCGCCTCCGCCGAGGAAGGTCGCGTGCGCCCGCTCGCGCATCTCCGAGAGCGCCTGCTCGATGCCCTGGCGCACCTGCGCCGTCGCGCGCGGGCCGCCGGCGTCGAGCACCTCGCCCATGCGGCGCGCGAGGGCGCCGAGGTCGTCGAGGTAGAGCTCGAGGCGAAACGCCGCGTGGAGCCGCTGCGAGAGGTCGGCCGGATCGGCGTCGGCGGCCGCGTCGCGCAGCGCCCGGTCGAGGAGATCGAAGCGCGCGGAGGTCAGCGCGTCGTCGCGAGCGATCGCGCACGCGACCTCGTAGTTGGAGCGGCTGTTGGTGATGCCGCGCCCCACGATGCGCCCCTGCTCGTCGAGCAGCACGGCCTTGGTGGTGGTCGAGCCGAGGTCGACGCCGACGACGATCTTCATGTGGCCCCCGGGGCGAGGACGGGGAGCGCCACGGGCAGCGCCGTGCGCTCGGGGGCGCGCCCCTCGCGGCGCGCCTCGAGCATTTGCAGGTAGCTCTGCAATCGGTTCTCGATGTTCGCCTTGCCGAAGTAGCGCGGGTCGACGAGATCGCTCTCGATGAACCCGCCGGGCACCCCGGTGCGCTTCTCGAGCTCGCGCATGAGCAGCAGCTGCCCGGCCGAGAACGAGTTGCACGACTTGACCGAGTTGATGACGAAGCCGTCGGCCTGGTACTCGCGCACGTACTTCTCGAGCAGATCGGCGCGCGCCGGCAGGCTGTGGTTCGTGTAGCAACCGAGGCAATAGTCGGCGAGCGTGCCGAGCGGGTCGCGCGGGTCGTGGCGGAAGCCGTAGTCGTAGAGGCCGCCGACGCGCGTGTAGGTGCTGGCGACGACGACGGCCCCCTCCTTGGCGAACATGCGCCAGAAGTCGTTGAAGCTCGTCCAGTTCGGCGGACCCTCGACCACCAGGCGCCACTTCTGCTCGCCCATCGGGCCGTCGGGCGTCATCGGTCCCTCGCCGCGCGCGGCGCGCCCGCGCACCTCCTCGCGGAGCTCCTCGTAGTAGGCGATGGCGTCCTCGGAGCCGCGGAACGACGAGAAGATCGGCCCCACGTAGTAGACGCCGCCGAAGTACGCGTCGATCGGCGAGGGGCGCGCCTTGGCCGACTCCCACACGTCCACGATGGCGTCCTCGGCGCGCGCCGAGCGGGTCAATTGCGCGACCAGCTCGTCGAGGTCGAGCTTCTTGCCCGCGACCCTCTCCATGGCCGGGATGACGTCGTGCTCGAGCTGGCGCACGACGTAGTCGCGCATCTCGCGCGTCACCTGGCCGGTCGCCTGGTAGGGCACGTGGAGCATGACGACCGGGCAGTCGTACTCGGCCTTCAGGATCTCGAACCACTTCATGAACGTGAAGCAGCCGGTGTACGAGAGCAGCAGCAGGTCGGGCTTGGGCAGCGGCGTGCCGGTCGGCCCGAGGTTACCGCTGCGCAGCATTCCGAGGTCGCACTTGACGTAGCTGCACACGTCCTCGGAGTGCCCGCCGCGCTCGGCCTCTGCGATGTAGGCGCCGGAGCGACCGCGCATCCCCGATTGCAGCGCGTTGATCTCGGGGAGCACCGGCAACATCCCGAAGGCGCCGATGAGCTCGGTGAGGTTGCCCGGCACGAAGGTGTAGACGACCTTGCGGCCGTCCTCCTTCGCGCGGGCGAGCTTGTCGAAGTGATCGGAGATCATGCGCTTCTGGCGCACCTGGCTCCGGTCCTTGTTCTCGGCCTCCGCCGCCCTCTGCGCCGCGGGGCTCTTGCCGACTCGAACCAGCTCGCTCATGGCGCGCTCTCCCAGAGCCGCACGGCGTCGGAGAACGCGCCGGCCTGCTCGCGAATGACATGAAACTGCCCGGTGTTCTCGGCGTACTTGAAGCTCGTGTACGGCACGCCCGCCTCGTCCATCGCCGCCTCGAGCATCGGCTCGTCGAGCAGCGCGGGGTCGCAGAACGACGCCGCGGCGAAGACGACGCCGTCGGCGCGGGCGCGCCGCACGCGCGCGAGCAGCGCGTCCCCCTTGTGCGCGTCGCCGATGTAGCGCGACGCCGTCGCGGCGCCTCGCTCGAGGAACGCGGTGACCAGCGCGCCGAGCGGGTCGGCCGCCTCGGCGTCGATGTCCCCCTCGATGTAGGTCAGGCCGAGCTGCAGGTCGTCGTCGACGATGTCGCAGCCGGCCAGCTCGAGGCTCTTGATGAGGCCGAACGGCGGCTGCTCGCAGAACGCGCCGGTGAGCACGACGCGCACGTTGTCCTTCGGCGAGCCTCGCCGCAGCGCGATCGCGGCGAGGTATTCGCCGAGCAGCGCGAGGTGGTCGGCGGCCAGGAGCGCGCCGCCGGCGCGCGTGATCGCGTAGGCCTCCGACGCGGGGCAGCGCCAGGGCTCCTCGCGCCGCACGTCTCCGAGCGCGAGCAGCGCCCGGCGTCGCGCGTTCTCGGTGACGATCGCCGCGCGCAGCCGCTCGGGGTCGAGCGCGAGGGCGCCGCGCGCCACGAGATCGCTCGCGATGCGCTCGAGCTCGGCGCGGTAGAACGCGCCGCCGACCTCGGGGCGGAAGTTCTGCGGCACGTCGAGGTACGCGGCGTAGACGTCGGGGAAGAGCATCTGCCACATGCCCGACAGGTTGCGGATGACGTCGCAGATGGCGGGAAACACCATCGCGTCGATGCCCTGGAGCGCGCCCGAGACGCCGAGCTCGAGGGTGCTGCGCGGGATGTGGCAGATGTAGCTCTGAAAGTAGCTGTCGCCGCGGATGACGTCGCGGTCGCCGCCGCCGAAGACGGCGACCGGCAGGCAACCGAGCGCCTCGAAGAGCGGCCTGGGCGCGTAGACGGGCATGTAGCCGACCGCGAGGCGTCCCGGGTGGTCGCGCTTCCACGCGGCTGCGTTCGCGAGCCCGTGGTCCTCGAGCAGCGCGTGGGCGCGGCGGAGCACGTCGCGCGCCGGGTCGGCGTCGCGGGGCGCGGGGGCGAGGGGAGCCTTCACGGGGTCGCCTTTCTGCGCGCCGGGCGAGGCGCGGGCTTGACGAGCTGCAAGAGCGGCGGAGAGGGGCGGTCGCGCAGCACGCGCTCGACGCCGGCGACGTCGGCGGCCCGAGGGCACTCGGGGC
>CAITLX010000417.1 GCA_903893335.1 uncultured delta proteobacterium
CGAGATGGAGCCGTCGGCGTCCTGGTAGACGATGCCGAACGTCACCGAGTCGAAGAAGCCGGCGTCGACGCCTCCTCCCGCTCGCTCTCGAACCCCTTCCACGCGAACCGCGTCGTCTGCCCCCATCGGCATGCCCTCCCCAGGACACCGTCCGAACGTGCTCCCTTCGAGCCTCGATTGCACACGATACACGCGTTCTCCGCGCCGCGTGCGATCAAGCGCAGCGCGGACATCGCGTCGATTGCTGGCGGCAAGCGCCCGGCGTGGCGTACTCTGCGCGCGGGGAGGTTGGCCGGGGCGATGGGGCTTCACGCGCGGCTCAAGACGACGACCGCGCCGCAGCACCGGGCCGTCGAGCGCCTCCCCTTCTTCGCGGCGCTCCGCGCGGCCGACGCCGTGCCGACGCCGGCCGCTGTCACCTGGCTGCGCGCGCTCGCGGTGGTCCACGCCATCCTCGAGCGAGGCCTCTCGAACGCGCGTGGGCTCCCCGCCGGGCTCTGGACGCCGGCGCGAGCGAGGTTGCCCGCGCTGCTCGACGACCTCGAGCGGGTCGGAGCCACCTCGCCGCTGTCGGTCATGCCCGCGATCGTCGAGACGCTGGCGGTCGGAGGTCGGCTCGTGGGCGACGGCGCCGACCCGATGGCGCTCGTCGGCGCGCTCTACGTCCTCGAGGGCTCGCAGGCCGGAGGCGCGCTGCTGCGCCCAGCCTACGCGCGCTGCTTCGGCGTCGAAGAGCAGACGCTCTCGTACTTCGGCGCCGACCGAGCGCAGGCCGCTGCGACCTGGAGCGCGTTCACCTCAGCCCTCGACGCCCTCTCGCTCCGGCCGAGCGAGGCCGACCGCGTCGTGGCCTCGGCGGTCGCGCTGTTCGACGGGCTGCACGCCGTCGGTGCGGCGCTGCTCCCCTACGCCGACGCGGACCTGCTGCCGCACATCGCGGCCATCAACCCCGAGGCCGGCAACCACGCGATCCCCGAGCGCCCCGAGGAGATCGCGCTCGCCTTGCGCGCCGGACGCGCCGCCTGGGACCGCTTCCCCTACCTCGCGCAGCGCTACGGCGAGCGCGGCCTGCGCTTCACGCGCAGCGACAGCTGCTGGCTCGTGACGCTCGCGCAGCTTCCGCCCGACGCGGCGCTGCGAAACCTGCAATGGCTGCGAAAAGTCCTGGTCGGCGTGGGGCTGCCCACCGTCATCCTCGAGGAGCACCTGCGCGAGATCCTCGTCGCGCTGCGCGAGCTCACCCTGGCCCCCGGCTCGAGCACGCGGGGCTACGAGCTCTTCCTCACGCGCGTCGCGGCCGACCGGGCGCGCCACCTCTCGGCGTCCGCGCTCGATCGGGTCGCGCGCGCCGACGAGGCGCTCCTGTCCACGCCGGGGATGCACGTCGACTCGGCCGCGCTGCTCGTGGCCTCGGCCTGGGTGGACGAGCGGGCAGGCCTCGGCGGCGCGCTCGCGGCCACGCGCTCGTGGCTCACCGACGCGAGCCGCTTCTCGCCCGAGTGGATCGCCGTGCTCGAAACCCTGCTCTCCACGCTCGAGGAGCGCCGCCCGTGAGTCACTCCAGCCGCGACATCCTCGACGTCTCGGCGATCCCGACCGTCCTCACGTCGGCCGACGACGGCACGGTCTTGTACGTGAACCCCGCCGCGGCGAGCCTCTTTGGCGCGTCGGCCAGCGACATGGTCGGCCGCGCGGCGACTCCCTGGTGGGTCGATGCGGCAGCGCGCGACCGCTGCCGAGCGCTGCTGGCGCGCGACGGGCACATCCTCGACTTCGAGGCCGAATTCGTACGCCTCGACGGCGCTCGCTTCTGGGCCTCGCTCTCGGCGAACGCGACCTTGTTCGAGGGCCGATCGGTGCAGTGCGGGGCCTTCATCGACATCACGGCGCGTCGGCTCGCCGAGGAGCGCCTCCGCGCGAGCGAGCAGCGCCTGCGCCTCATCACCGACAACATGGAGGACGTGCTCTGGACGTTCGACACGCAGGCTCGTCGCCTCACCTTCATCACGCCTTCCATCGAGCGCCTGCGCGGCCTGACCGTCGAGGAGGCGCTCGCAGAGCGCTTCGAAGACTCGGTCACGCCCGAGTCGCTCGCGCGCGTCGAGGCCGCCCTCGCGGATATCGACGCGCTGCAGAACCCCAGCCCCGTGACGGCGATCTTCGACCAACCCTGCCGCGACGGCTCCATCAAGCACGTCGAGGTGTCCACCCAGCGCCTCCGCGACCCCCAAGGGCGGGTGGTCGAGGTGCTCGGCGTCTCGCGCGACGTGACGCGACGCGTGGACGCCGAGGCCGCGCGCGAGCGACTGGTGGGCGAGCTTCAGGAGGCCGTCGCGCAGGTGCAGCGCCTCGAGGGTTTCATCCCCATCTGCAGCTACTGCAAGAAGGTCCGCG
This sequence comes from uncultured delta proteobacterium, assembly GCA_903893335.1. Lineage (GTDB taxonomy): Bacteria > Myxococcota_A > Polyangia > Polyangiales > Polyangiaceae > CAITLX01. Next base: position 2,395 of record CAITLX010000417.1, read on the forward strand.
ACGACCGCGGATACTGGAGCGCCGTCGAGGCGTACGTCGCGGCGCGCTCGGCGGCGACGTTCACGCACAGCATCTGCCCGATCTGCGTCGCCGAGCAGTTCCCCGAGGACGACGAGGGGGGCGCGTCGATCGCCGACGACGTGAGCCGCAAATACCTCGACGACCTCTGCCGCGGCGACCGCGCCGCGTGCGAGGCCACCGTGGTCGGGCTCCTCGCGCGCGCGGTGCCGAAGCGCGCGATCTACGGTCAGCTCTTCCGAAACTCGCTGTACGAAGTGGGGCGCCTCTGGGAGGAGGGCAAGGTCACCGTCGCCACCGAGCACCTCGCGACCGCGATCACGCACGGGCTGATGTCGCTCGTCGCGACGCGAGGCGAGCCCAGCAGGCTCCTCGGTCGGCGCGCGCTCATCGCGTGCGCGAGCGGCGAGTACCACTGGCTCGGCGGTCGCCTCGTGGCCGACGTGCTCGAGCTTCGCGGCTGGAGCGTCACCTTCCTCGACGTGGGCGCGACGCCCGACGACATCGCCGCGCGAGCGGTCGCGGACGCCCCCGATCTCGTCGGCATCTCGATCACGATCGACTCCCACGCGAAGGCCGCCGTCCAGGCGGTCGAGCGCGTCCGCGCCAGGGGTCTGGCCACGCCCGTCGTCCTCGGCGGCCAGGGCGCGTCGAGCGTCCCGCGCGGCTGGCGCGCGGGACAGCGCGACGTGCACGTCATCCCGTCGCTCGAGGAGCTCGAGCTCGCGCTGCCGCCCTGGGAGTGAAGCTCGAAGGGCCTCGGGGCGCGCAGCTGCGCCTCGACTCTGAGCGAACGCCGTCCACGCGCGCGTCGTGCTCGCCGAGCGTCGAAGGTCGCGGAAACATGGGGGAGAAACGCGAGCGGCCCCGGAGATCGCTGTCCGAGGCCGCTGTCAAAAAGTGAGGGGTCGCGTTTCCGCGACA
>CAITLX010000418.1 GCA_903893335.1 uncultured delta proteobacterium
CGCGGCGTGGTGCGGCAGGAGGGCACCTTTCGCAGCGACATCACGTGCAGCCCGGAAGCGTCACGCGTCTGTTCGAGGGCCCGACACGATCTTGGTTTGCCCCAATTCCCGTGAGCCGCGTGCGCCACGACGCCGTTCACGGACTCGTGCGGCAACCCCGCCCCGGCGTGCCACTGGTCGAGGTGACCCAGCGGTCCTCCCGATCGGCTCGCGGAGGCTCTGCGCGACCTGCCCTGCGCCAGGACCGGGCGCGACTACTGGGCGCAGGTGAAGCTGGCGATGTGGCACGATAGGCCACCGACGCACTCATAGCTGTTGAAACAACTTTCGTAGCATTCTCCAGAAGATGGATTGCAGGCGAAAGTGCCGCACCGCTGAGCGCTGCGAGCGTAGTTGCCGTCGCAGCCGAGGGCGCCGCTGACCTCGATCGATTGCCATTGCTTGGTTGCCGAGTTGAACTCGCAGTAGTTGTTGCGGCTGACGCAGCGGTTGTTCCAGCACATGCCGACCCCGCACGCCGAGTCCGCGGTGCACTCCACTGCGCACGGGGGCTGAGCCTGCGAGCCTTGAGTGAGTGGACCGTCGCCTCCGGAGTAGCTCAGGTAAGTGGAGATGCCGCCCGTGACGACGTGTGCGCAATATCTGGGTGTCGCCCAGTTCCACGTGGGTGCGCATTCGCTCGAGTCGGCGGCCTCGCGCAGGCAGCGCCCAGTGCTCCCGTCGCAGGTGTACGGCGTGCAATCCGTCGTCTCGCCTCGATCGTTCGCCGAAACGGTGAGAGCGTTGGAGGCGCCAGACGTCGCGCAGAAGTGAGCCAACTTATGACACTCGCGATTTGCGCAGAACATGCCGCTGCCGCAGTCGGGGTCTTGGGTGCAGGTCTTGGATGCGCAGAGAGAAGGGTCGATGGCGGCGGTCGCATCGGCGACGCCCGGGGTCCCGTCACCGCATTGCGCTGCGCCCATGCAGAGGGCGCCCAGAGCCAGTAGGTACGCAGCAGAGATCGTCATGCGCGGTCGTGAGTGGGCCATGGGACACTCTTTCAAGGAATGGTTTCGGCGAGTGGGCACGTAGGAGACGGGTTCCACTCGAGCCGAGCGTGGAGGCTGGAGCGAGTCGCGTAGAAGCGACACAAAAGAGAGGCTAGTCGAGTCGGGCAACCGGCGACAAGCCCGGTGGAGGCGCCACGCGCGTAAGTAGGAGCGAGAGCGACGGAACGGTAACAAGCGGGAGCGCGCACCGGGTGTCCGGGGGCCGGACCCGGTCTCCGAGGTGACGCGGTGAGTATCCGAGGCGTGTCGCTCGGGTGGTTTCGGTTACGTGTCACCGCTGGCGGGCATCGACGTCGACGCCACGTGCCCGCTCGGCATCGGCGCGTCATGCCGGAAGGGGGCGCCTGCGGCAGCGTCGTCGATCCCTTCGCGGGCCTGATCGACGACGCGGCGATCGAGCACAGCGCCCTTGCGCCTTCGGACGTCGCGCGCCTCGCGTATCCTCTGCCCCGCCGTTGGGCCTATCGTTCCGGTAGGAGCGAACGGGAGCCATGGCCATGATCGGTAGACGGGGCGTTCGCGCGATTGCGCAAACGGCGTGTCCCGCCGCGGTGGAGTCGGCGGCGGTCGTGAAGAGCGTGCCGGGCGCGTGGGCTGCGCCTGCGCTCGACGCGCAGGCATCGGAGGCCGCGACATGGGATCGATGACGCGTCGGTGCGGAGCGTGGTTCGTGACCGCGTGGTTGGCGGCCGGATGCGTGTCGAGCGAGCCTCCGGCGGGCCGGGCGTCCGGGTGTGTGTCGGGGGCGCAGGTGTCGTGCGCCTGCACCGGCGGTGCGGAGGGGGCGCAGGTGTGCCTCGCGGACGGTTCGAGCTTCGGCGCCTGCGCGTGTCCCGACGTCAGTTTGGACGCGAGCCTCGACGATCGCGACGTCGGCAACGATGCTGACCGGGACGCGAGCGGGGACGCGACCTCCGACGCGCTCGACGACGGACCGGTCGCGGACGTCGAGGTCGACGCCGGAGCGTTCGCCGTGGGGGCGATGGGCGCGCCGTGCAGCTCGCCGGGGTTGCTCGCGTGCGAGGGGCA
>CAITLX010000419.1 GCA_903893335.1 uncultured delta proteobacterium
CCCTCGACGCGGCGCGCGCGGTGGACGCGGCGCGCGCGCGCGGCGAGGCGCTCGGCAAGCTCGCGGGCGTGCCGCTGGCCATCAAGGACGCCCTCTGCACGCACGACATGACGACGACGTGCGCGTCGAAGATCCTCGTGCGCGACGGCAAGGGCTTCCGCCCGCCGTACGACGCCACCGTCGTGGCGCGCCTGCGCGCCGCCGGCGCCGTGCTCACCGGCAAGGCGAACATGGACGAGTTCGCGATGGGCTCGTCCAACGAGAACAGCGCGTTCAAGCCCGCGCGCAACCCCTGGGACACGACCCGCACCCCCGGCGGCTCATCGGGCGGCAGCGCAGTCGCCGTCGCCGCCGGCATGACCGTCGGCTCGCTCGGCTCGGACACCGGCGGCTCGATCCGCCAGCCCGCCGCGCTGACGGGCATCGTCGGCGTGAAGCCCACCTACGGCCGCGTCTCGCGCTACGGCCTGGTCGCCTTCGCGTCGAGCCTCGACCAGGTGGGGCCCTTCGCGCGCGACGTGCGCGGCGCCGCGCGCATGCTCGAGGTCATCGCCGGGCGCGACGGCCACGACGCGACGTCGATCGAGTCCAAGGTCGGCGCGTACGAGGCCGCCTGCGGCAAGAGCGTCAAGGGGCTGCGCATCGGGGTGCCCGAGGAGTACTTCGCGACGGGCCTCGACCCGGCCGTCGAGGCGAGCGTCCGCGACGCCGTCGCGCGCCTCGCGTCGCTCGGCTGCACGGTGCGCCCCATCCAGCTTCCGCACACCAAGTACGCCGTCGCGACCTACTACGTCATCGCGACGGCCGAGGCGTCGTCCAACCTCGCGCGCTTCGACGGCGTGCGCTTCGGGCTGCGCGTCGAGCCCGCGCGCGCCGACCTCGCGACGATGTACGGCGCGACGCGCGACGAGGGCTTCGGCCGCGAGGTCAAGCGCCGCATCATGCTCGGCACCTACGTCCTTTCGGCCGGCTATTACGACGCGTACTACCTGCGCGCCCAGAAGGTCCGCACGCTGTTCCGCCGCGACTTCGAGGCGGCGTTCCGCGACGTCGACGTCATCGCGACGCCCACCTCGCCGGTGCCCGCGTTCCGCCTCGGCGAGCGCGTGAGCGACCCGCTCGCGATGTACCTCGCCGACGTCTACACGCTCCCCGCGAGCCTCGCGGGCGTGCCCGCGCTCAGCCTGCCGAGCGCGCCGACGCCGGCCACCGCCGACCGCCCCTCGCTGCCCGTGGGGCTTCAGCTCATCGCAGGCCCGCTCGACGAGGAGCGCCTCTTCTCGGTCGCGGCTGCGTACGAGGCCGAGTCGCCCGCGCGCGGGCTGCGTCCGCCCGCGCTCGCCTGAGGCGCGCGTGACGCTCCCGCTGCGCGTCGAGCCCGCCCACGCGCGCCACGCCGACGGGCTCGTCGCCCTGCTCGCGTCCGAGTGCTCGGGGTGCTTCTGCCGCTGGTGGCACTTCGAGGGGGACAAGAACGCCTGGATCGGCCGCTGCGCGCTCGAGCCCGAGCGCAACGAGGCCGCGCTGCGCGAGGCGCTCGCGGCGGGCTCGGACGACGCGCGCGGCGTGGTCGCGCTCGCAGACGACGAGGTCGTCGGCTGGTTGAAGCTCGCGCCCGCGGCGTCGGTGCCCAAGCTCTACGACCAGAAGCTCTACCGCGGGCTGCCCGTGCTCGACCGGCCGAGCGCCGGGGTGCTCGCGGTCGCGTGCGTCGTGGTGCGCGCCGACCGGCGCCGCCAGGGCGTCGCGCACGCGCTCGTCGGCGGCGCGCTCGAGGCCGCGCGCGCGTCGGGGGCCACGTGCGTCGAGGCGTTCCCGCGACGCTCGGCCGAGCCGGTGCACGACGCCGAGCTCTGGATGGGCCCCGCGTCGGCCTTCGTCGCGCAGGGCTTCGAGGTCGCGCACGAGTTCGGTCCCTACCCGGTGCTGCGGCGGGCTCCGTGAGGCGCGCGGCTGCGTGGCTCGC
>CAITLX010000420.1 GCA_903893335.1 uncultured delta proteobacterium
GACCCGTGGCGCCGCCGACGCAGCTTGGGGGCAGTACACACGCCCCGGCGGAGCACAACGGACTGGACGTCGGGCACGCCGTCGCTGCCCCCCAGTTCCCCGTGGCGTCGCAGGTCTGCACGCCGTTGCCGCTGCACTGCGTGAGCCCAGGAATGCAACTGTCGGGGCGCCTGGCGCACCGAGCCCCGTAGTCGAGGCCGCGGAGCGCCGGGGTGAAGTCGGCGTTGCGGTACGAGGCGAGCAGGAGCGACGCACCGCCGAGGAAGCCGCCACCCCGGAGCACCCGGGTCGAGGATGCTGCAACATTGGCATAGCTCGTGCTAGCCGCGCTAGCGTACGGGCTCAAATACCAATCCAGCGTCCACTCCCACACATTGCCAGCAAGGTCCGACTGGCCCCACTTGCCATTTCCGGCGGGCTTCGCGCCGACGTTCTGCGTCGTGGCGCACGAGCCCCCGCAGTAGACGGCGAGCGTGTCGTCTATCGTCGTGCTGCTCGCCGGCACCGACCACGGATACTGACGTCCCTCGCTCCCGCCCGCTGCTGCATATTGCCACTCGGCCTCGCTGGGCAGGAAGCCGCCGTCCCAGATGCAGAAGGCCTCGCTCTGGTACCAGTTGGTGCAGTTGACCGGACGTTTCTCGTTAGCCCCCGCCGCGCTCGTCCACGTCTGGTAGGTCGCGTCGCACGCGAGGTAGCTCGTGCCGTCCCACGTCGCCTTGGCGGTCGGCAGGTTCGTGTTCCACGTCGCGTCCCACCCCGGCTCGTAGCCGCCGCTGCCGTTCGACAGGCCGCTGCCGCCGTTGAGGTGCGAGTGTTTGCCGCTTCCGACAGGGGGCGTCCAACCTGCCACGACGGCATCGACAAACTTCCGGAAGCGCCCGACCGTGATCTCGTACTTGTCGAGCTTGTAGTCGCTGACCGTCGCCGTGTGCGTGCTGTCGAGTTGGACTGTGCCCCCCGTAACCACCGCGCTGGTGCAGCAGTTCTCGTTGCCGCTGGGGCCGCAGTTGGTGAGGCCGTCACCCGCGATGTTGCAGTATTTGCCAGCTGATAGGTCGATGCAGGCGCCGTCTACGCACGCTCCGAACGGACACGCCGCAGCGCTCAGCCACGCACCGGCGGCGCTACAGGTCTGCGGAGTCGCGCCGCTGCACTGCTGCGCACCAGGCGAGCACGCGCCGGAGCAAGACCCGCCGCTGCAGACGAACGAACAATCGGTCGAACTCACCCATACGCCGCCTGCGCTGCAGGTCTGCGGGGTCTTCCCCGCACACTGTCGCTCGCCGGGAACGCACACCCCCGAACAAGACCCCCCGCTGCACGCAAACGGACACGCCGCAGCGCTCAGCCACGCGCCGGCAGCGCTACACGTCTGCGGGGTTGCGCCGCTGCAACGCTGCGCGCTGGGCACGCATACTCCGCTGCAAGCCCCGCCGCTGCACAGGAACGGACAGTCCGTCCAGCCCCCCCACGTCCCCGAGGCATCGCACGTTCGCAAGGTGGTGCCGTTGCACGTGCCAGTGCCAGGGGAACAGTCCACGCACTCGCCGAGGCTGCACACGGACGGACACACCGTGCCGCTCGCCCACGCGCCGCTCGCGTCGCACGTCTGCGGCGTCTTGCCGCTGCACTGCTGACCGCCCGGCGCGCACGTTCCGGTGCACTTCCCCGCGCTGCAGAGGTAAGGGCAAGCGGCCCCGGTGACCCAAACGCCCTTCGCGCTGCACGTGCGCGGCGTCGTGCCCGTGCACTCGGACGCCCCCGGGTTGCACTCCCAGTTTCCCTGGACCGCCCTCGCGTCGCACTTGTCGACCGCACCGGTCAACCCGCTGCCGGCGACGGGGTACGAGGCCTTCTCCGAGCCGATGTGCCCGTCGATGGTGACGTTCAGGGTCAGCGACGCACTGGTGCCGAGCGCCACCGGCGTGCAAACGCCGACCGCGTAGTTGCTGCGAGCCAGACCGTCGGCACGCGCCGCAACCCCCTGGAACGCCGCCGAGATGGCCGTCTGATCGACGCTCGGGAAGAACTGCGTGCAGCTTGCCGGGGCCGCGACCGCTGGGTCGCACGCCCCCTGCTCGCGACAGTGCGACGTCGAGCCTGGACCGCCTCGGCCCGCAAGCTCCTCGAGACGGCAGGCGTCGTAGTTGCCCTTGATGCCGAGGGTGTAGACCGTCGCGTCCGTGCCGTGCTTGAGCGTCAGCGCCTGCTGGAGCAGCGCGGGGCCATCGCCGGCCTCGTGCGTCCCGTCCGTGAGCAGCACGACGAAGCGCTCGACGACGGAGTTGCCGTTGGTCCCACCCACGGCAGCGACGGTCTGAAGCGCCAGCATGTACGCGCCGTAAAGATCGGTGGTGCCACGCGACGGGGCGCTGCGCAGCTGGTCGAGCTTCGCGTTGAGCACGGTGGCGTCCTGCGTGAAGTCCTGCTCGAGCGTGATCAGCTCGGGGCGACCGAAGGCGATGAGCGCGACGTGGTGCTTCAGCGATCCGGTCGGCTTCGTCACGGTCTCCAGCACGAACGCCTTCGCGCCGTCGATCACCGCACCGAGCGAGCCGGCGGTCGTGATCGAGTCGGACATGTCGAGCACGACGACCGAGTAGAGTTCGACGCTCGAGTTCTCGGCCACGTCCGACACGCTGTCGCCCTCGTTGCCCAGGCCGAACGCGATGCCCTTCTCATCGTTGATGACGCTGACATCGCTGCTCTGCAGCGGGCGCACCGGGTTTCCATCGCAGTCGAGCACGCGAAACTTCACTCGCAGTCCCGCGGGCGGCACGACCTCGACGGGGCGCACATCGAGGCA
>CAITLX010000421.1 GCA_903893335.1 uncultured delta proteobacterium
CCGACGAAGCCGAAGCTGAGCGTGCCGGCGTAGCTCTGGGTCGTGATGTTGAGCGCCTGGCCGTGGTACGGGATCGACACGGCGTAGGTCGCCTCGAGGCGCGCCCCGTGCAGGTAGAGCGGCTCGGTCGGGCCGGGCACGTTCGAGATGACGACGTTGTACGGCGGGCGCACGCGCCCCAGCGTGCCGGTCATCTTCTGCAATCCGAGCGGCGCCATGAGCGCGACGCTGTATTGCAGGATGGCGGACTTCGACATCCCCTCGAGCTGCTCCTTGGCGCGCTGGGTCGAGTGGATGACGGCCTCGAGCCGCGCCCGCGGGTCGGCGACGTCGGTCGCGAGCGACGCGAGCACCGCGCCGACCGCGTTGCCGCCCCCGCGGTCCCCCTTGGGGCGCACGTTGACCGGCATCATCGCCGTGAGCGTGCGCTCGGGCAGCGCGTCGAGGCCGAGCAGGAAGTGGCGCAGGCTCGCCCCCGAGAGCGCGAGCACGACGTCGTTGACCGTCCCGCCCGCGGCCTTGGCCACCGCCCGCACGCGCTCGAGGTCGTGCACCTGCGTGGCGAAGCGCCGGTTGCGCCCGACGCGGCCATTGAGGATCGACCGAGGCGCTTGCAGCGGCACGACGAGCGCGTCGTTGCCCGAGCGGTAGGCGTCGTAGAGCTTCTGCAGCGCGCGGGCGACGTCGCGCGACGACTCGATCTGCGAGCGCAGCGCGCCGCCGAGGCTCGCGAGCGTGGGCGGCGGCGGCTCGGAGTGCTCCGGCTCGGGGCCGCTGTGGGGGCCCATCTCGACGAAGAGCGGCAGCGATCGATCGGACGGGTCGCTCGAGAGGCTGCGCGCGAGCAGGCGCACGGCGGTGAAGCCGTCGACGAGCGCGTGGTGCACCTTGACGTAGAGCGCGAAGCGCCCGCGCTCGAGCCCCTCGATGACGTGCAGCTCCCACGGCGGCCGGTGAAAATCGATCGGGTGGCTGTGCAGGCGCGACACGAGGATGCCCAGCTCGCGCTCGTCGCCGGGCGTGGGCAGCGCCGAGCGGCGCAGGTGGTAGTCGATGTCGAACTGGTCGTCGGGCACCCACGCTTGCAGCGGGCTCGCGAGCAGCGCGGGCGAGCGCAGCTTCTGGTTCCAGGGCTCGGCGACGTGCGCCGACTGCTTGAGGTTCTCGACGTAGTCGCGCCAGTACTCGGGCGGCGTGCCGACCGCCGGCGTGAACGGGAGCATCCCCGCGACGTGCATCATCGTCTCGCGCGTCTCGGCCGCGAGCATCAGGAGGTCGAGCGGATTGAGCAGCTTGGCCATGGTGCGGGCGCTCCCCGGGCGCCGTCCGTCCAAGAGACCCCAACGCCGCCCGCGTTGCAAATGCGCGCTCGCGCGCGGCCGACCCCCGCCCGCCCGAGCGGGTATGCTCGCGCGATGCGTACGAGCGCTCTCTTGCCCGCCTTCGCCTGCGCGCTCGCGTGCGCCTCCTGCTCGAGCGGCGACGACGCTGCTCCGCTCGCCGTCGCCGCGCCCGACACGCGCCCGCAGGTTCGCTTCGGCACCACGGCGGACGACTCCCCCTGGCCTTCGGACGCCTTCCTCGACGCGAACGGGCACCTCGCGCCGCCGCCGCTCGGCCTGCACGGCGACGGCGAAACGCTCGCCGCCCTCTCGGCCACCCTCGCCGAGACCGACGGCGCTTCGTCGCACACGTCGATCTTCTTCGCGACCACGGGCGACGCGCCCGAGGGGCCCATCGACGGCCACGCCTACGTCGTGGACATCGACGCCGCCGACGCAGCGCCGCTCGCGCTGCCGCTGCTCTACCGCCCGCTCACCCGCGAGCTGGTCGCGATCGCGGGGCCCTCGGTGCTGTTCACCCAGGGGCACCGCTACGCGTGCCTGCTCGACACGCCGACCTTTCGCCGCTCCCCCGCGCTCGACGAGGCGCTGCGCGGCGAGGGGAGCGCGGCGACGCTCGTCGCTCCGGTCGCGGCGGCAGCCGCGCGCGCGAGCCTCGCGCTCGACGCCGTCGCGGGGGCGAGCGTGTTCACCGTCGGGCGGCCGACGCGCGTGCTGCACGCCATCCGGGCTCAGCTCGCCGCGCTGCCGGCGCCGGTCGCACAGGTCGATCACGTCTTCGTCGGCGCCGCGCTCGACGACTTCCTCGGCTCGCCGACCACGACGCGCTCGGGGCTCGGCGACCCGGCGGGCCTCGTGCACGAGGCGATCGCCGCGGTGGTGCTCGGCAGCTTCGAGGCGCCGGGGCTCGCGACGGGCGACGGCGTGCACCTCGGGCGCTTCGAGGTCGACGCCGCCGGCGTCGCGACCGTGCGCGGCTCGCTGCGCATCCCCTTCCTGCTCGCGGTGCCGCGCCGCGCGACGCTCGCGGCGACGCCGGTGCTGCTGTTTCACCACGGGCTCAACGCCAGCCGCGTGCAGGTGGCCGCCGTCGCCAACGACTACGCGCGCGCCGGCTACGCGACGCTCGGCCTCGACGCCATCTGGCACGGCGACCGCCGGCCGGGCGCGAAGGACGTCGAGCACAACTTCACCGGCGCCGCCGGGGCCGACGGCCTCGCCGACGAGGACACCCTCGGCGCGCTCACCAAGTTCTTCGATTTCACCGGCGACGCGGCCTCGGGCGTCGTGCCGCTCGACGGCCGCGTCGTGCGCGACAACCTGCGCCAGGGCGCGCTCGACGTCTGCGCGCTCGTGCGCCTGGTGCGCGAGGGGGACGTGTCGGCCATCGCGCAGGCCGACCCGTCGCTCGGCGCGCTCTCGTTCGCCTCCGGCCCGCTCGTCTACACCGGCGAGTCGTTCGGGTCGGTCATCGGCGCCTTGGCCACCGCGATCGAGCCGGGCATCGCGGCGTCGGTGCTCGCCGTCGGGGGAGCGGGCATCTTCCAGCCGCTCTTCGCCGACTCGCCGACGTTCGGCGTGCCGACCGCGGGGCTGCTGCGCGCCGGCTTCGACGCCGACCTCGACGTGAGCGATCCGGCGCGGCTGCCGGGTGAGGCGCAGCGCTCGCTCGCGCTGATGCAGGCCGCGGTCGAGCCGGGCGATCCGCTGGCGTACGCGCCCGAGATCGCCGCCAACGGTCAGTCGCTGCTGCTGCTCATGGACTACTCGGACGAGACGATCCCCAACCAGTCGGGCGAGCTGCTCGCACGCGCGGCGGGCGCGACGGCGCTCGATCTCCCGGGGCGGACGCACGCGCTGCGCTACGTCGATCTCCCCTCGCACGCGTCGCCCCTCGAGCCCGCTGCCGCGGGTGCGCCGGTCGTCGCCGTCGTCGAGGTCGATCCCGCGACGCACATCATGTTCACCCGCTTCGCCGACGCGCGGCACTTCGCGCCCGGCTTCCCCCCGACGGTGCTGCTCACGACGCCCGAGCCGGTCGACGAGCCGATCGAGTGGCTGCACGCGATGACCACCGCGTTCGCCGACTCGGTGCGCGCGGGCGCTCCGCGCGTCGCCGACGTCCCCTAGTTCGCGGGCGCGATGAGCCCGTAGTAGCGGGCCATCCAGTAGGGCGCGAGCACGTCGGCGCCGTCCATCTCGACGGTCGCGCCCATGCCGCCGTCGACGCGAAACTGATCGGTGTTCCACCGGTCGCAGCGCCGCTCGTCGTACGGGAGGATGCGGCCATCGCTGCGCACGCTGCCGTCCTTCGACGGCGAGGGCGCGGCGACGAGGTCGTGGCGCTGCGCGTTGTGCATGTCCCACCGGATCATGTCCGCCGGCGCGAGGCGCAGCCAGCGCGCGGCGACCCCGAGGTCGGCGTCGGGCTCGCCCACCACCGCGTCGACGAGCGTCCACCACGCCCCCTGCTGGCGCTCGAGCGCCCCTTTCCACGTCTTGCGCCATCCGCTCGCCCACTGGGCGCGCAGCGCCGGGTCGGGCTCGTAGCGCAGCAGCGTGAAGTAGGCCTCGGTGCCCATCTCGTTGCCGTCGTCGTTGCCCTGGTGCAGCGGGTGGTCCCAGAGCGTCTCGACCGCCACGTCGTACTGGTGCTGCTCGATGAGCGCGCGCTTTCCGTCGAGGAAGCGCGCCTCGCCCGTCATGTGGTGCGCGAGCGTCAGCCCCGCGAGGATCTCGGCCGCGCGCACGCCGCCGTCGGCCGCGATGCCCGCGATGCCGTTGACGTAGCCGGGGTCGAACTGCCCGTAGGTCGTCACGCGCGACTCGTCGTGGCGCAGCAGCTGCCAGCCGTGATCCATGATCCCGCCGACGATGCCCGCGACGTGGTCGGCGATGGCCGCCTTCTGCGCGTCGTCGGCGCACAGGTCGTACGCGTGGCCCATCATGAAGGTGTGCGCGACGACCTCGTCGTTCGAGGTGTCGTCCTTCACCCACCACTTGCCGTCGGGCGAGGTGAACCACAGCCCGTCGTCGGGCTGCGCGCAGTCGTCGAGGAGGCAGCCCTCCTTGCGGATGACCGAGCGCGCGACGAAGAACTTCGTGCCCGTCACGTCGCGCAGCCGCAGCATCGCCTCGAGCGAGCGGTCGAAATGCGCCTTCGCGTCGGGCGCCTGCGTGACCTTCCAGCGGAAGCACTCGGCGAGCAGCCAGTACGACGTCCAGCTCCCGTCGTTGTCCGAGTCCCAGGGGACGTTCGACGCGAGGTCCCCCTTGCGCGTCAGGTGCGAGTCGGCGACCGCGCCGTCGCGGTCGTGGCGCTGCACCACGCGCTCGACGAAGGGGGCGAGCTTCTCCTCCAGCGTGACGCGCTTCGCGGTCACGGTCGCCAGCCCGCCGGCGGTGGCGAACCAGACGGGGCCGTCGGCGACCGCGGGGTCGGTCGCGAGCGCGCGCACGTCCTCCGACGGCAGCCAGCGCTCCTGGCCATAGACGCGCCACTCGGGCCCCTGCCCGCGCTCCATCACGCGGTACGCCCCCGCGTCGGTGGCGACGACGAAGCCGCCGTCCGAGGCGCGCGCGGCTGCGCGCGCGTTCCACAGCGGCACCCGGTCGGCCGCGAACGACGCCACCGTCTGCATGCGCGGCGTGCCCCCTGCGTCCACGACGATGCCCTTCACGCCCTCGCTTCCCTGCCCCACCACGACCACGTCGAGCGCTTCGGGCAGCGTGACCGCCCCGACCAGCGCCGCGACCGGGCCCGTCGGTAGCTGCCACTGGCGCACGACCGGCGGCCACGCGAGCGGCAGCGCGAACGACGCGACGAAGCCCGCGTCGCCCACGATCAGGCGCGAGGCGGTCTCGACCGCGGCGGTCACGGCCGAGCCTCCCGCAGCGGGCCACTCCGGCTCGCCACCGGGTGCGAGGCGCCCGAGACCCGCGTCGGTGAGGAGGTAGACGTCGTGCGCTCCCGCCGCGAGGCCCGTGACGGTGACGCCCCCTGGCGCCGGCTTGCGCGCGAGCGAGCCGTCGGCGGCGACGACGAAGAGCGCGCTCGGCCCCGCGAGCACGAGCGCGTCGCCGCTGGCCGCCGCCGCGACGAGATCGGGCTCCGCGGCGTCGATCGCGACGACCATCGGGGCGCCCGCAGCGTGCCGCACGAGGCCTCGCGCGGTCACCTGCGTCGGGAGGTCGAAGCCCGAGAAGGCTGCCGGCGCGACGACGACCGACACGAGCGCACCGATGCCCGGCTCGACCTCGTTCGAGGTGTGGTTCTGCTCCTGCACGAATGGCGTGTCGACATACGGCGACGCAGGCGCGGTGGGCATGAAGGGCAGGAACGGGGGC
>CAITLX010000422.1 GCA_903893335.1 uncultured delta proteobacterium
CTCGGCGACGAAGACGAGGACCTCGAGCAGCCCCTTGAGGTGCGCGCGCGTGACGTCGCCGGTCGGCATCGTCGTCGGCGGCGCGCTCGGGTCGGCGGCGTCGGCGAGCGCCTCGCCAGTGTCCAGCTCCGGCAGCGGGAGATCGTCGGCGCCAGGCTCGCTCACGGCGTCGGCCGCGTCATCGGTGCCAGGCTCGATCGCGGGCTCGCTGGCCACCGCGGGCTCGTCGGACGACGCGGGAGGCTCGTCGGCGGCGGCGCTCGGCTCGAGGGCTCCGTCGTCGGACGGGCGCTCGTCTTCGGTCGTGTCGTGCGGGTCGGTCATTCGGCCTGTTCCTCGGGAGCGACGGGAGGTGAGCCCGTCGCGGCACTCTCGTCGATGGGTCCTGCCGCCTCGTCCCCCGTCAGCTCGACGTGGATCGAGGCGAGCGCCTCGGACTGGTAGACGCGCGTCATCTTCAGCCGCGTCATCTCGAGCAGCGCGAGGAAGGTCACGACGAGATCGAGGCGCGACGAGCCCTCCTCGAAGAGCTCCTCGAAGCGCATGCGCGTGCGCGTTCGCAGCAGATCGGACAGCTGCTGGATGCGCTCGGTGATGCTGAAGCGCTCGACGGTGACCTCGTGGTCGATCGACACCTCGGTGCGCGCGAGCACCTTGGCGAACGCGTCGAGCAGCGAGAAGAGCGGCACGGCGGCGAGCGGCGCGGGGCCCTCGGCCTCGGGAGCGGGCGTCCCGCGCAGGAACACGTCACGCCCGACCAGGCCGCGGTCGCCGAGCGACGCGGCGGCCTGCTTGTACTTCTGGTACTCGAGCAGGCGACGGATGAGCTCCTCGCGCGGGTCGCCCTCGTCCTCGAGCTCCTCGTCGTCCTGGCCCTTGGGCTCCTCGGGCAGGAGCATCTTCGACTTGATGTGCGCGAGCGTCGCGGCCATCACGAGGTACTCGCTCGCGACGTCGATGGAGAGGTCGGTCAGCAGCGAGAGGTACTCGAGGTACTTCTCGGTGACGAAGCCGATCGGGATGTCGAGGATGTCGAGCTCGTGCTGCTGCACGAGGTGCAGCAGCAGGTCGAGCGGGCCCTCGAAGGAGGGGAGCGCGACTCGGTAGCCGCCCTCGCGGGGCGGGGACTCGGTGATCTTGACGCTCAAAACGCACCGTCGGCCAGGAGGCGCAGCCCGACGAGGCTCTGCAGGCCGTGCACGGCCAGGCGGAACGGGACCTCGAGGAGCGGCTCGCGCAGCGTGCGCACGTTGATGACGACCATGAGCAGGAGGAACGAGTACGGCGCGACGGCCTGCTTGAACCCGTCGAATGAGCGCGGCAAGAGCTGCGAGCCGTCGAGCGGCGGGAGGGGCAAGAGGTTGAAGATGGCGAGGCCGACGTTCACGTAGAAGAGCGTGACGACGAACATCGCAGGGCCGCTCGCGTGCCCGCCGACGCCGACGCCCGCGCGCACCATGAGCGAGAAGCCGCCGAGCGCGAGAAGCGCGAGCAGCAGGTTGGACAGGGGGCCGGCGGCGGCGACGATCGCCATGCCCCAGCGCATGCCGATGCCCTTGCGGAAGCGCGTGGGGTTGACCGGGGTCGGGCGGGCCCAGCCGATGAAGCCGAAGCCCCCGAGCAGCACCCCGACGGCCGGGATGAGCAGCGTGCCGATCGGGTCGACGTGGGTGACCGGGGAGAGCGAGAGGCGCCCTTGACGCGCCGCGGTATCGTCCCCGAGGCGGAAGGCCGCCCAGGCGTGGGCGCACTCGTGCACCGAGAGCGAAAGGACCATGACGAGGAGCTGCAGGGCGAGCTCCCGGACGATCTCCTGGGGGGCGGCGTGACCGGACACGGACGCGCAGCCTACCACTAGTCGTCTCTGCTACGCTGCCGGGCGGGATGCCTCCGTTGCGCGCGCGCCCGACCCCTCGCGCCCTCCCCCTCGGACGGCGCCTCGCCCGCGGCGCGGGCGGCGCGGTCACGCTGGCCGCGTGCCTGGCGGCCAACCCCGCCCTCGCCGACGGGACGAGCGCGGCGACCACGGCGGCGACCAACGCGGCGGTGGCGCGCAGCCTCGGCCAGCCCCACACGATGGCCGAGCTCGGCGTCGGCGTGCTCGCGCTGCCCACCGCCGACGTGTGCCTGCGCCCCGGAAGCTGCTCGCGCGGCGACACCGGCGTCGTCGCGAGCATCTGGCAGATGTACCGGGCCAACCTCGACTTCGCGGTGGGCGCGGGCATCTCGCTCGCGATGCAGCCCGCGGCCGACACCGTGCACTCGGGCGAGGCGGGCATCTCGCGGTCGCACACGCGCAGCTATTTCCTCGTCGAGGCGCAGGGGCGCTACTACGCGCTGCACCGCGACTGGGCCGAGGCGTGGGTCGGGCTCACCGCGGGCGGGGTCGTGGTCAGCGACCGCTACTCGATCGACGGCGGCGACCAGTCCCAGGCTGCGCTGCTCGGGCCCCGCGCGTCCACCGTGCGCACCGAGGGACTCTCGGGCGGGGCGCTCGTCGGCGCGGGGTGGTCGTTCGCGCCCAACTGGACGGTGAGCGCGTCGATTCGCCTGTCGCGCTGGTGGCTCCCCCACGAGCCCGCCAAGACGGTGTTCGGCGACACCGCGACGCTGCGCGACACGCAGAACGTCGTCGATCTCGGCCTGGCCCTCGGCTACCGCATCGCGCTCTGACGAGCGGAGGCGGGCACGGCGGGTCAGCGCGGGCTGGCCGCGACGAGGTGCACCAGCGCGCGGTCGAACAGCAGCGCCACGATCGCGAGCAGCGCGACC
>CAITLX010000423.1 GCA_903893335.1 uncultured delta proteobacterium
CGTGCCCCCCGCCCCTCCGGAGCCTGCCGTCCCGCCGCCGCCGCCGTTGCCCCCGGCGCTCGCGTCGGTGCCGCCGGGGTACTGGTGCGCGTACTCGGCTCCGAGGTCGCCGAACGCGACGTCCATCGTCGCGTCGTCGGAGGTGCCGGCGGTCTCGTCGGGACCCTCGCTCGTGAAGCGAAGCGTCTCCGACCAGGTGTCGCCGTCGCCCGTCCAGGCGTTGCCCCAGAAATCCCACAGCGCCGCGCGCTTCACGATGCGCGCGTGCATCTCCTGGCCGTACGACGTGTTGCTGTTCGGGCACCAGTACGACGCGGGGGTGCAGCCCTCGAGGAACAGCTCGCTCTGCACGCTGGAGGCGACGAGCTTGAGCTGCTCGATCGCCGCGAGCCGCGCGGTCGCGAAGAAGGGCTGCAGCGCCGTCTTGGCGCGCGTGACGACGCCCGGCCAGCTCGCACCCGCGACGCCCGTCGGGGCCTTTCCGCCCATCGCCGAGAGCGCGGCGGCGGCGCGCGTCTGCGCTGCGGCGGCCGTCTGCGGATCGCTCGCCGCCGTCTGGGTGAACAGCAGGTCGGCGAGGTCGGCGCGCGGGCCCTGGATCTCGTAGGCCGGCTGCGCGAAGGCGCTCTCGAGCTCGAAGTAGGTGCGCAAGAGGCCCGGCTGCGCGTCGACGAGCGCGAACACCGCCTCGTCGACGATCTGAACGCCGAGCGCGGCGACCGTGGGCTGCCCCGACTCGTCCTTCACCGAGAAGGTGAGCTTGGCGGGCTGCCCGGGCGCGTAGGTCGCGCGGTCGGTCGTCATGTCGACCTTCAGGCCGCCGCTCTTGCGCGCGACGACGGTGCGCCCGACGCGCGAGATGCCGCCCGACGGGTCGAGCGTGTAGGCCTCGATCAGGTTCGAGCCGAGCAGCGTGTCGTCCACCGTCATGGTGAACGAGGCCTTGCCCGCCGTGACCTCCACCGTCCGCATGTCGACGGCTTGCCCGTCGTTGAGCCAGTCGACGTAGACGTGCGACGCGTCGGCCGCGGTGAGCACGTCGACGTGGATGGTGTCGCCCACCTCGTAGACGGCGCGGTCGGTGCGCACGATGAGGTGCTGCGTGCCCGTCTGCACGCCGAAGGTGAACGTCTTGGACACGGCGGCGCCCGAGGTGGGCGTGACGCGGGTCGTGACGGTGAGCGGCGAGCCGGCGCTGGCCGCGTCGGGCGTCCAGGTGAAGGTCGCGTGGCCGAACGCGTCGGTGGTGCCGGCGAGCGTCGTGCCGGGGAGATCGACCGCGACCGCGGCGCCGATGGTCGGCGCGCCGACCGGGTCGCTCGCGAACAGATCGAGCTGGTTGGCGATGCCGGGTACGACGCTCGTGGACTCGGGGACGAGCACGGTGTCGATGGCGCTCTCGGCGACGCTCACGAGGCGCGTCTGCTCGACCACCTGGCCCGCGGTGTCGGTCACCTTCGTGTGGAGGCTGACGAGCGCGTTGCCGTGATCGATGGGCAGCCCCACGAGCGTGCTCGGCAGCTTGATCGAGAGCTCGAAGCGCCCCGTGGCGTCCGTCTTGCCCTGCGCGGTCTGGAAGATGCTCTGCGCGACGTCGAGCGTCGCCGCCTCGACGCGCACGTCGCCCCCCACGACCGGCTTGCCGAAGAAGTAGTCGGCGCGCACCACGGCCGAGAGCGTCTGGCCCGGCAGGTAGTACGCGCGGTCGGCCGTGAGCTGAGCCTTGAACTTCGGCAGCGCGTAGGGCTTCACCTCGAACGTCTTCTCGGTCGAGACCTCCCCCTCGGTGATCTTGAGGTGGAACGTGCCCTCGTTGAGGATCGCGCCGAGCGCGACGTCGGTCGACGCGATGCCCCACGCGTCGCTCGTGCGCGAGCGCTTGACGATCTTGTTGCCCTTGCCGTCGAGCACCTCGAACAGCACCGGTGCGCCCGCGATGGGCGTGCTCGCGCGCGGCGTGAGCGAGAGGGTGCGCGCGTGCACGACCTGCCCAGGCTGGTAGAGCGGCTTGTCCGTGGTGACGAGCACCTTGGCCGTCGGGTCGTCGACCGTGACCGCGCCCGCGACGGCGGCCTGCGTGCCCTGCGCGGCGGCGCGCGCCGTCACGGTGTAGGCGCCGAGCGTGTCGGGGGCGATCTCGAAGACGGCGGTTCCGTCGGCGCCGGTGATCGCCTCGAGGCTCCTGGTCGCGCCGCCGGTGCGCGCGAGATCGATCGTCACCTTCTGGCCCTCGACGGGGCGGTGGGTGACCGCGTCGTCGGCGCGGACGCGGAAGACGCTCTTCTGTCCCTTGGTGACGCTCGACGGCCCCTCGATGGCGATCTGGTAGCGCGGCACCGCCGACAGCAGGCTGCGGCGCACGCGCACGCCGAGCGCGTCGCCGTCGGTGATGCGCACGTTGTAGCGGACGAGGTCCTCCTGCGCGGCGACGTCGGAGGGGAAGGGGAGCGTCGCCTCGAGGGCGCCCTCTTCGCGCGCGGCGAGCGCGTAGGCCACGTCGGCCGACGCGACCTCGCGGAGATCGTCGACGCTGCGGAGCGCCACGCGCAGCGTGCCCGAGCCTTGCCGGTCGAGCTTGGACCGGACCGGCACGCTCACCCGCAGGCGAGCGCCGTCGACGGTGGCAACGACGCGGGCCTCATCGACCGCGAGCGCGCTCGACTCGGTGCGGTCGTGGCCGAGGGCGTCGTCCGGGGCGCCCGCGCCGCCCGACGAGCAACCGCCGAAGCTGAGGAAGCCCACGAGCGAGGCGAGCGCGACGCTCGCGCGAAGCGTCGTGAGACCAGGGGCGAGCGTTCGAGATCCACGCATGGGAGCGACCTCCGAGAGGGGAAACCGCTCCGCCACGTTGCAAGCGTGACGCCGCGCCTGCGGGGGGTGAAAATTCAGCGCGAGCGCAGCAAAATCGAGGGGTTGGCGCGCGAAAGGATTGCAGCGGAGGGCTGTGCCAGGGCGGCCTCGCCAGGGCGTGGCGCAACCTGGCACGCTCCGCCTGTCGCGCGCTCGCGGGGCTTTCGGCTCAGGGCTCGGCGGTCGCCGCCGTCGCGTCGGGCTCGCGCATGCGCCGCTCGAGCCAGCGCGCGTACGTCCAGGTGAGGAACCGCTCGACGCCGAGCACCACGTGCGCGGTGCGGATGGAGGGGAGGACCTCGAAGGCGTGCTGCGCGCCGGGAAGCTCGGCGTAGGCCACGCGCGCGTGCGCGCGCTCGCGGAACAGCTCGACGAAGCGGCGCGCCTCCTCGACCGGCACCATCGTGTCGCGGTCGCCGTGGATGACGAAGAACGGCGGCGCGCCCGGGTGCAGCCGGCTCATCGGCGAGGCGTCGTCGTAGGCCTCGGGCGCCTCGTGGCGCGCGGCCTTCATCACGTAGCGCTCGAGCACGCGGGCGAGCCCGCGGTTGGGCGAGAAGCCGTGGCGGTCGGTGAAGTCGTACACGCCGTAGAACGACACGCAGGCCTCGACGTGCGTGTCGACCGACTCGAAGCCGGGCTGGTAGCGCGCGTCGTCGGCGGTGAGCGCGACGAGCGAGGCGAGGTGGCCGCCGGCCGAGCCGCCGGTGACGGCGACGAACGCGGGGTCGCCTCCGTACTCGGCGATGTGCTCGCGGATCCAGGCGAGCGCGCGCTTGAGGTCGACGAGCATGTCGGGGAAGGTCGCGTGGGGCGAGAGGCGGTAGTTGACCGCGACGCAGACCCAGCCGCGCGCGGCCAGGTGCGTCATCAGCGGCAGCGCCTGCTGGTCCTTGCGCCCGACGACCCAGCCGCCGCCGTGCACTTGCAGCAGCACGGGGCAGCCCGTCGCGGCGCGCGACGGGCGGTAGACGTCGAGACGCAGGTTGATGCCCGCGTGGCGCGCGTACACGACGTCGCGCGTGCGCGTGACCCCGGGGCGGAAGAGGGGGAGCGGGAAGAGCAGCGACCTGCGCGAGAAGCGGGGCGCGAGCGCGGCGCGCAAGCTCGCGGGCAACGACGCGAGGTAACCCTCGCCGAGCCCCTCGCCGAGCGCGCGCTCGACGACGACGTCGGCCTTGCGCGCGGTGTTGTACGCGGCGAGCAGGCCGCACCACGAGGCCACGCTGAGCGCGAGGCCCACGCGCCCCGGCCAGCGCTCGAACGCCCCTGCCCAGCCGAACAGCGCCGCGGCTGCCGCCTGCCACGCGATGTGGTGCAGCGCGAGCTCGCCGGTGAGCCACCCGGCGAGGAAATCGATGAAGGCGGCGCGCGTGGGGGCGCGGCGCGGGCGGAACGCCGTGAGGGTGAACCACGCTCCGACGACGCTCGCGACGAGCAGGAGGGAGCCGAGCACGAGGGAGCGCACGGGCACGATCTAGCAGCTAGGGCGCGCGAGGTGGGGCGCGTTTCGTGGCGCCGGAGCCCGACCGGGTGTACCCGTTACCGGCTCCATGAAGCAGCCCACCGCCCGCCGCGACTTCCGCCACTCCAAGATCATCTGCACCATCGGCCCCGCGAGCTCGTCCTCCGCGACGATCAAGGCCATGGCGCTCGCCGGCATGAACGTCGCGCGGCTCAACATGTCGCACGGCACGCACGCGTCGCACCTGATGACGATCCGGCGCATCAAGAGCCTCAACCAGAAGCTCAACCACCCCATCGCCATCCTGATGGACCTGCAAGGTCCCGAGATCCGCACCGGCGAGGTGACGCACGCGCTCGAGCTCAAGGTCGGCGAGACGATCGTCTTCACCGTGAGCCCGGAGGACGACCCCGAGGTCAAGAGCGTCCACGTCAACTACCGCGATCTCGTCAGCCACCTCAAGCCGGGCGACCGCGTCACGGTCGACAACGGGCTCATCAACTTCGAGGTGCTCGAGATCAAGGACGGCCGGCTCGCGTGCCGCGTCATCGACGGCGGCAAGCTCGGCTCGCGCAAGCACGTCAACCTCCCCGGCATCCGGGTCAACCTCCCGAGCATCACGGACAAGGACCGCGTCGACATCGCGTTCGGCCTCGCGCACGAGGTCGACTTCATCGCCCTCTCGTTCGTGCGCTCGCCCGACGACGTCGAGGAGGCGCGGCGCCTCATCGAGGCGGCCGGTGGCAACGCGCGCATCATCGCGAAGATCGAGAACCGCGAGGGGGTCGACGAGTTCGACGCCATCCTCGCGGCGACCGACGGCGTCATGGTCGCGCGCGGCGATCTCGGCGTGGAGGTCGATCTGCACGATCTACCCGTGATCCAGCGGCGCATCGTGCGCAGCTGCCAGCTCGCCGGCAAGCCCGTCATCGTCGCGACGCACCTGCTCGAGTCGATGATCTCGGCGCCGACCCCGACGCGCGCCGAGGTCACCGACGTCGCCAACGCGGTGTACGAGCAGGCCGACGCGGTGATGCTCAGCGGCGAGACGGCCACGGGCCAGAACCCGGTGCGCTGCGTCGAGGTCCTCGACCGCATCGCGCGGCGCATCGAGAAGGAGCCCTCGCTCGGCTTCTACGAGGCGCGACGCGCGCCCGACGCGCGCGGTGAGCTCGCGCGCAGCGCCTGCCGCCTCGCCGACGCGATCGGCGCGCCGGCCATCATCGTCATCACGCGCCGCGGGCTGCTCGCGCAGCAGGTCGCCAGCTTCCGGCCGCAGCGCGCGATCGTCTACGCCTTCACCAACATGAGCAGCACGCGGCGCAAGCTCTGGCTGCACCGCAGCGTCGTGCCCTTCGTCATGGACCTGTCGAGCGACCCGGAGAAGACGGTCCGCGCGGCGCTCGAGCGGCTGCGCCAGCGCAACCGCGTGCTCGCCGGCGATCAGGTCGTCGTCGTCTCCGACGTGGCCGGCGCGGGCGCGGGGATCACGAGCATCCAGGTGCGCACGCTGCCGGCTGCGAGCGAGTAGCGCGCGGCGTCGCGGCGAACGCCGCGACATCGATCAGGAAGGACGCCCCTTCGCCTGCGAAATCGATCGGTGAAGGACGCCCCTTCGCCCGCGAACTCGATCAGGAAGGACGCCCCTTCGCCCGCGCGATCGATCAGGGCAGGACGATGCGGCCCGGGGCGGCGTTGGTGCCCGCCGCCGTGTGGCAGCTGTTGCAGTCGCCGCTCGTCGGCGCGGCGGCCATCGCGCGCTCCTTGCCGTTGGAGACGACCTTCACATGGTACGGCGACACGACGGGGCCGGCGTAGTGGAAGCTCCCGGCGAAGTTGACCGGGATGGAGAACGTCTGGCCGTTGCCGTCGGTCACGGCGATCGTCGCGCCCGCGGAGCCCGCGCCGCCGCAGTCGTCGTTGTCGTGGCCGTTGAGGTAGACGGTGCCCGCGATGGTGTACGCCGGGCCCTTGTTCTTGCTCGTGTGGCAGGCGATGCAGGCCACGCCGGGGTGCATCAACTCGTTGCCGAGGTCGCCGAGGAACCAGACGAGGCCCGTCGCGCAGCCCGCAGGCGCCGCGAACGGATCGGCTCCGCCCGAGCCCCCCGCGCCGCCTGCGCCGCCGCCGCCTGCGTCGACTGGCGTGCACGAGATGCCCTTCGCGCCGTCGCCCACCCAGCTCTGAAACGCGGTCTTCTCCGCGTCGGTGAGGCCGCCGCCGGGGGGCATGGTGCCGCCGAGGATGGTCGCGAGGCTGCTCTGCGCGACGCTGGCGCCGGGGACCTTGGGGTCGGGCGACTGCAAGTCGGAGAGCGACTCGATGGGGTAGGGCGCGCCGCCTGCGAGCGGGCTGCCGTGGCACGCTGCGCAGCGGCTCTTCAGCAGCGCCGTCACGCCGGCCGGCAGGCAGTCGCCCGCGTTGCCCGCGTCGGCTCCGCCTGCGCCGCCGCCACCCTGCGCGTCGGCGGTCGAGGCGTCGACCTCGGCCTGCCCACCGGCGCCGGCGGGCTCCTCGGCTGCCGACGAGCCGCAGGCTGCGGCGAGGCCGACGGCGAGCGCCGCGACGGGCGGGCAGGTGAGCAGGGCGCGGAGGGGGCGGACGGGGAGGGTGAGGGCACGCATGGAGACGTCAGGATCGGCCACCGACGCTGCAATGTCCAGGTAACTCGCGGTCGCGCGACCTGCCCGGCGTCAGGTGGGGCGCGATGCCCGCGCGCCCGGGGCGACGCGGCTCGCGGTCGAGGTGAGCGCGCGCAGCAGCGGGGCCGTCATGAGCGTCGTCACGAGCGCCATGACGACGAGCACGGCGAAGAGCTTGGGCGAGATCGCGCGAAGCTCGAGGCCCACGTTGAGCACGATGAGCTGCATCAGCCCGCGCGTGTTGAGCAGCGCGCCGAGCGCCGTCGCATCGCGCCAGCCGAAGCCGCTGAGCCGCGCGGCCAGCGCCGTTCCGCCGAGCTTGCCGGCCGTCGCGAGCAGCACGACGAACGCGACGAGCAGCCAGTCGGACGCGCCGCCGAGCAGGCCGATCTCGGTGCGCAGGCCGCTGAGCGCGAAGAACGCGGGCAGCAGCAGCACGACCACCATGTCGTCGAGCTTGCGGTGCAGGTAGGCCGCGACCTCGGAGCCGTGCGGCACGAGCGCGCCGAGGATGAACGCGCCGAACAGCGCGTGGATGCCGATGACCTCGGTCGCCAGCGCCGAGGCGAGCAGCGCGACGAGGGCCGTCGCGAGCGCGGCCTGCCCGGGCGGGCGCGCGGGGCCGTAGCGCGCGACCCAGCGACGCACGACCGGGCCGGCGAGCAGCACCATGGCGACGAGGAACACCGCCGTGCCCGCGACCGTGCGCACCGCGCCGCCGACGTCGGCCCGCGCGATGCCGACGACGAACGCGAGCAGGCACCACGCGGTGACGTCGTCGATGGCCGCGCAGGTCAGCGCCGTCACGCCGAGCGGCGTGTGGTCGAGGCGCTGATCGCGCAGGATGCGCGCGAGCACGGGGAACGCCGTGACCGAGAGCGAGACGCCGAGAAAGAGCGCGAAGACGTGGAACGGCACGTCGCTCGAGGAGAGGCGCGGGTAGGCGTAGAGCGCGAAGGTGCTGCCGAGCGCGAAGGGGGCGACCACGCTCGCGTGCGCGACCGCGGTCGCGGGGCCGCTCTTGTCGCGGAGCATCGAGGTGTCGAGCTCGACGCCGACGAGGAAGAGGAACAGCACGATGCCGACCTGCGAGACGAGCCCGAGGTGCGGCGTGATCGCGGCTGGCAGGAGGAACGCCGCGACGCCCGGCGCCAGGTGGCCGAGCACCGACGGCCCGAGCAGGATGCCCGCGACCACCTCGCCGATGACGGGCGGCTGACCGATGCGCGCGAAGAGCGCGCCGAGGGCGCGGGCGACGGCGATGATGACGGCGAGCGCGAGCAGGAAGTGCACGAGCGGGTCGGCGCCGTGCGTCGCGGCGCTGCCCGCCGCGAAGGGCGCGCCCTCGGGGGGGGGCGCGACCAGCCCCTCGCCCTGGCGCACCACGAGCCAGAACGCGCCGCCGGCTGCGGCGAGCATCGCGAGGTACGCCGCCATCACGGCGGCCTTGTTGCGGGGCGCGAACATGGGGTGCTCGACCGGCCAAGCTAGCAAGGATCGCGGCGTCTGCGGCGGCGCCGGTTCGCGCCGGGCGCTACGGCGAGGGGCGCTGGGCCCGGACGCCGACGGCGAGGGCGACGACTCCGGCGGCGACGAGCCGGGCGCACCAGGGGGCGATCGCGGCGAGGGGGAGCCCGCGCCAGGTCGCCCCCTCGAGCGCGAAGCTCGCCCAGCGCACCGGGCTCGCGACCGACAGCGCCCGCAGCGTCGCGGGCATCGCCGAGAGCGGCAC
>CAITLX010000424.1 GCA_903893335.1 uncultured delta proteobacterium
CAGGAGCGGGGCCACGCCGCGGAGGCTACGCCGACCGGGTGCACGCGTGCGGGGAGGCTGCGTGAAGACGCCGCGCAGACTGGTCGCGCAATCGGCGCGAACGCTCGGACGCGAAGACGTACCGCGCGCCAGAGACTGGCACCCACCGGCAGAACGTGATCGATGTGGCCTCGCATCGCTGGCCGGTTGTCCGTTGCGGGGTCGCCTCCCGACCGCAGCGCGGTCACGCGTGCGCCGAGGGCGCTGTCCCGCAATCCGCCGTCGCCCTGCCAGCCTGACGCCGAGCGACGCCCTTGGTGCGCGTCCCGCGGGACTTGCGCGCCGGATGGACTACGGTCGCCTCCACCATGAAGCTCCACGTCGTCGTCTGCAGCACCCGCCCCGGCCGCGTCGGCCTCGCCGTCGGCCAATGGTTCGTCGAGCGCGCGCGGGCGCACGCGAGGTTCGACGTCCTGCTCGTCGATCTGAAGGAGCTGGGCCTCCCGCTGTACGACGAGGCGAACCACCCGCGCCTGAAGCGCTACGAGCAGGCGCACACCAAGGCGTGGAGCGCGCTGGTCGGCGCGGGCGACGCGTTCGTCTTCGTCACCCCCGAGTACAACTACGCGCCGCCCCCCTCGCTGGTGAACGCCATCGACTACCTGTTTCACGAGTGGGGCTACAAGCCGGCCGGCTTCGTCTCCTACGGCGGCGTTTCCGGCGGCACGCGCGCGGTGCAGGTGACCAAGCAGCTGCTGACGACGCTCAAGGTGATGCCCATCCCCGAGGCGGTCACCATCCCCATGGTCGCGCAGCACCTCGACGAGGGCGGCGCCTTCAAGGGTGGCGAGTCGTTCGACAAGGCCTCGGGGGGAATGCTCGACGAGCTCCATCGCTGGGCGTCGGCGCTCGCGCCCTTGCGGGCCTGAGGGCCTGAGCCGCCCGCGCGACGCGAGCGGGTTCGTCGGCGCAGCGGTCATCGACGCGCGTGTCGCGCGCGTCGGGGGGGGGCATGCCGCCCACGCGCAGAGACCGACTGCCCCGCCGGGGTCACCGGCGGAGCGACACGCCGGGCGCGCGTAACGCCCGGCGTGCTTCGGATCGAGCGCCTCGGACCTGTTCGGTCACGCGGCGCTGTTTGCGCTTCAGACCGAGTAGGTCGTGCGGCGCTTCTCGCCCTTGCTCTTGATCTTCTTCTCGGCCTTGAGGCGCGTGATGGCGTCGACGAAGACCGCGCGGTCGAGCTTGAGGCCGGCGCGAAGCTCCTCGGAGCGCTTGTTCGGGTTCTTGGCGACGTACTCGAGGACCGTCTTCTTCGTGGCCTCGATCTGGGTCTCGTCGCGGCGGACGCGGCCGGCCTTCTTCGCGGCCTTGGCGGGCTTGGCAGCCTTGGCGGGCGCGGCGGCCTTCGCCACGGGGGCGGCGGCGGCGATCACGGCGGGCTTCTTCGCGGCGGGGGCGGCCTTCTTCGCGGCCGGAGCGGCCTTCTTCTTCGCGGCGGGGGCAGCGGCGGCCGGAGCCGAGCCACCGAGCGCCTGGGTCACGGACTGAATGGCCGCCTGCTTGACGAGGCGGGCCAGCGTCTCGGTGAACTGATTGATGGTGGAACGAATCTGGTTGTCGATGTCACTCATGCGCCCCGCAATGACAGACGCATCGCTGCCTGTCAAGCAGCCTTCGACTGGATCTTCGTCGAATCTGGCCGACGGCCCCCTCGCGCTGCCTCGCGGTTGCGTCGTGGGGCCGCCTGCGGGGGCTGGGGGCGCGGGCACCATTGCACTCGATTTCACGGCCGCGCCGGGCTGCACTGCTCTCCTCGATGGCGCCAGAGTTCCTCGCTCGCGGCGACCCTGGCCTTTGTCCGCCGGCCTGCCGAATGGCGGGCTCGTGCCGTCAGAGTCGAGCCAGTCGTGCGACGGCCAGCACGCAGACGACCAGCGCGATCGCCCCGAGCGAGGCCACGGTCGAGGAGCGCGTGCGCCCGTACACCGAGCCTGTCAGCGCGACGACGGCCCCGGACGCCAGCGCCACGAGCAGCGCGTGCGCGGGGGGAAGCGCGACGAACGACGCCCACACCTCGCGGCAGAAGTCGTCGACTGGGTCGTGGGCGTGGAGCGCGAGGGCCAGGAGCACCCGCCGACCATACCCTGCCGCACCCGCTCAGGGCACCAGGCGACGCCCGCCACACACCACGACCTCGACCGGATTGCCCCCCACCTCGAACGCGAGGGCGCGCGGGTCGGTGTGGCAGAGCAGCGCGAGATCGGCGCGCAGCCCAGGCTCGATGCGCCCGCGGTCGGGTAGCCCGAGCACGAGCGCCCCGTGGTGGGTCGCCGCGACGATGGCCTGCGCAGGGGTCAGCCCGCAGAACCGGACCGCGAGGGCGATCGCGAAGGGCATCGACGAGGTGGGGGACGACCCCGGATTGCAGTTCGTCGCCAGGGCGACCGCTCCCCCCAGGGCCACGAGCGCCCCGGCGCGTGCGTAGCGCCCGTCGCCGTGAAAACCTGTGCCGGGCAGCACGACGCCGAACGTGGGCGACGCCGCGAGCGCGCCGAGATCGGCGTCGGTCGAGGCCTCGAGGTGGTCCACGCTGCGCGCCCCGAGGCGCACGGCCTCGGCCACCATTCCGAGCGCGTGGAACTGGTCGGCGTGCACGCGCAGCGGGTGGCGCCCGCGCGCGCGCTCGAAGAGCGAGACGCAGGCCTCGCGCGACCACGCCCCCTGCTCGCAGAATGCATCGACGGCCAACCCCGGCCATTCGGCCGAGACGCGCGGCAAGGCCTCGTCCACGACGCCGCGCACCCAGGCGTCGTGGTCCCCCTCGAACGCGTGCCCGAGCAGCGCGGTCGGCACGACCGTCCCCGGCCCCTCCTTCGCCACCCGAGCAATGGCCCGCAGCATCTTCAGCTCGCTGTCGGCGTCGAGGCCATAGCCCGACTTCACCTCGACCGTCGTCGTGCCCTCGCGCAACATTCGCGCGACCCGCGCGGAGAGCGCGCTGGCGAGCCCCTCCTCGCTCGCGGCGCGCACGGCGCGGACCGTCGCGTGGATGCCCCCCCCGGCGCGCAGCAGGTCGAGGTAGGGCACGCCGCGCAGCTTCGCGTCCCACTCGTCGAGGCGGTCGCCGGCCCAGCAGGCATGCGTATGGCAATCGACGAAGCCGGGCAAGAGCACCCTGCCGCGAGCGTCGATCTCCTCGGCGCCGCGGGGCGCGACCAGCCCAGGGCCGACCGCCGCGATGCATTGCCCCTCGACGAGGACGTCGGCGTGCGGCTCGACGTGCAAGGCCCCGTGCGCCTCGCCGCGTCGCGCGACGGCGCCGCCCCGCACCGTGACCACGCACGCGTCGCGTACGACGAGGCTCACGGCGCCCCTCGACGCGCGTAGCCCGCGAGGAACGCGAGCACGAGGTGCGCGGCGACCCGCGCGGTGCGCCCCCCCTCGTCGTGTGGGGGGCAGAGCTCCATCACGTCGAAGCAGCGGACGCGCGCGTCCTCGCCGCACCGGCGCACCCAGGGCTCGAGCGCACGCACCGTGAGCCCCGCCGGGTTGGGGGCGCTCACCCCCGGGGCGTGCGCGGCGTCGAGCACGTCGAGGTCCACGCTCGCGAAGAGCGCCGGCCCCTCGGGGAGGCGCACCGCCTCGTCGTCCCCGCGCAGCGTCCCGCCGTGCTCGGCGAACCACGCGAGGTGCGCCGCCGTGTTCACCAGCGGCCGGAAGCCGAGCAGATCGAGCGAGCGTACCCCGCAATCGTCGATCAACCGGCGAAACGGCATCCCCGAGCCGGGCGCGTCGCGCACGTCGAGGTGCGCGTCGAAATAGAGGCCCGCGATACCGGGCCACCGCGCGGCGACCGCTCGCACGAACGGGAACGTGAGATCGTGCCCCCCCCCCACCGCCACCGGCAGCAGGCCACGGTCGAGCAGCGCCCGGGTCGCCTCGGTGACGCGCGCGTGCGTCTCGTCGAGCGAACCCGCGGCCACCACGTCCCCCGCGTCGAACACGCACGGCAAGGGCCCGCTCGCGGGGTCGGCCGCGCCGTAGCGCGCGAGCGCCGCGCGGAGCGCCGTGGGGCCGTGCGCCGCCCCGGGGCGCCCACCATTGAGGCGCACGCCCGCGTCGTCGGCGAGGCCGAGGAGCGCTACCTGGCATCCGTCGGACGTGTCGCGCCGGATCGCAGCGGCGAACCGGCCTGCGCCGAGCGCCTCGGGCCACGCGCCGGGGCGGACATGGGGAATGGGTGCGAGGTGCGTCATGGCCGCCGCATCGGGAGGGTGACGCCCTTCGCGTCGGCGCAGGCAATGGCGAGCGGGTAGCCCGCGTCCGCGTGGCGCAGGACGCCCATCATCGGGTCGTTGGTGAGCACGCGCTCGAGGCGCGCGGCGGCCTCGGGGGTCCCGTCGGCGACCACCACCTGCCCGGCGTGCTGGCTGAAGCCGATGCCGACCCCGCCGCCGTGGTGGAAGCTCACCCACGACGCGCCGCTCGCGACGTTGACCATCGCGTTGAGGATGGCCCAGTCGCTGATGGCGTCCGAGCCGTCCAGCATGCCCTCGGTCTCTCGATTGGGGCTCGCGACCGAGCCGCAGTCGAGGTGATCGCGGCCGATGACGATGGGAGCGCGCAGCCGCCCGTCGCGCACCATCTCGTTGAAGAGCAGCCCCGCGAGGTGCCGCTCGCCGAGCCCCAGCCAGCAGATGCGCGCCGGTAGCCCCTGGAACGCGACGCGCGTGCGCGCCGTCTCGAGCCACTTCGCGAGCGCCGCGTCGTGGGGGAAGAGCGCGACGAGCGCGGCGTCGGTCGCCGCGATGTCCGCCGGGTCGCCCGAGAGCGCGACCCAGCGGAAGGGGCCGCGGCCGACGCAGAACTGCGGGCGAATGTAGGCCGGAACGAAGCCTGGGATCGTGAAGGCACCCTCGACCCCCTCGTCCAGCGCGCGCTGGCGCAGGTTGTTGCCGTAGTCGAACGCGCGCGCGCCTCGCTCGACGAGCGCGAGCATCGCGCGCACGTGGCGCGCCATCGACGCGCACGCGAGCGCCTGGAGGCGCTCGGGGTCGGTGCGGCGCAGCGCCGCGGCCTGCTCGAGCGAATGACCGACGGGCACGTAGCCGTCGCGCGGGTCGTGCGCGCTCGTCTGGTCGGTGAGCACGTCGACCCGGACGCCGCGCTCGAGCAACCGCTCGAGCAGATCGACCGCGTTGGCCACGACGCCGACGCTGGTCGCCTCGCGCCGCTCGGCCGCGGCCACCGCGCGGTCGATCGCCCGGTCGAGGTCGCTCTCGACCGCGTCGAGGTAGCGGTCGCGCACGCGCTTGTCGAGCCGCGCGCGATCGACGTCGGCGATGAGGCAGGTGCCCTCGGCGACGGTCACGGCGAGCGGCTGCGCGCCCCCCATTCCGCCGCAGCCTGCCGTCACGCAGAGCCTGCCGGCGAGCGTGCCGCCGAAGTGCTGGCGCCCGGCCTCGGCGAACGTCTCGTACGTCCCCTGCAAGATGCCCTGCGTGCCGATGTAGATCCACGAGCCAGCCGTCATCTGGCCGAACATGATGAGGCCGCGGCGCTCGAGGTCGTCGAAGCACGCCTGCGTGGCCCAGTGGGGCACGAGGTTGCTGTTGGCGATGAGCACGCGCGGCGCGTCGGGGTGCGTGCGCACGACGCCGACGGGCTTGCCCGACTGCACGAGCAGCGTCTCGTCGGGCGCGAGCGCCCGCAGGCACGCGACGATGGCGTCGAACGACGGCCAGTCGCGCGCGGCCTTGCCCCTGCCGCCGTACACGACCAGATCGTCGGGGCGCTCCGCCACCTCGGGGTCGAGGTTGTTCATGAGCATGCGCATGGCCGCCTCGGCGGCCCACGTCGAGCACGTGCGCACGGCGCCGCGCGGAGCGCGAATCACCCGAGGACCCGGCATGCGGCGGGAGCGTACACCCGGCGCGCCGCGCGCGCGCCGCCGTCGGCGCGCGAACCGTTCTCGCGCCCACGCGGCTCAGAGGGGTATGTGCCGACGCGTCAACTGCTCCTCCTGCGGGAAACCCACCTTCGCCGGCTGCGGCGCCCACATCGAACAGGTCCTCGGCGACGTGCGCCCCGAGGACCGCTGCCACTGCCGCGAGAAGGCCTCCGCGCCGTCGGGCGCGGGCTCCTCGTCCGCGACGCCCGCGACGGGCGGCGTCGGCGGGTGGCTGCGCGGAGTGCTCGGCGGGAAATGACCACGCGCCGCCCCGGCGGGCCCACCACGCGGTGGGCCGTGTCGTCGCGCGCCCCAGGAGATCGACGATGAGCCAGCCGCGACGCATTCTGGTCGTGGGCGGCGTCGCGGGCGGAGCCTCCGCTGCGGCGCGCCTGCGACGCCTCGACGAGACGTGCGAGATCGTGGTCTTCGACCGCGGCCCGTACGTCTCCTTCGCCAACTGCGGGCTGCCCTACTACGTGGGCAACGTCATCCTCGAGGAGCGCAAGCTGCTCGTGGCGTCGGCCGAGCTCTTCCAGAGCCGCTTCGCCATCGGCGTGCGCACCGAGCACGACGTCACCGCGATCGACCGCGCGCGACGCGTGCTCACCGTGACGAGCCTCGCGACGGGCGAGACGCGCGAGGAGCCCTACGACGTGCTCGTGCTCGCGCCGGGCGCCGCCGCGATTCGCCCGCCGATCCCCGGCATCGATCTGCCGGGCATCTTCTCGGTCCGCACCATCCCCGACTCGCGCCGCGTGCGCGCCTGGATCGAGGGCGAGAACGCCAAGCGCGCCCTCGTCGTCGGCGGCGGCTTCATCGGCCTCGAGATGGCCGAGAACCTCGCCCACCGCGGCCTCTCGGTGACCATCGTCGAGAAGGCCGATCAGCTCATGCCCCCCTTCGACGCCGAGATGGCGGCCCCCATCGCCGACGCGCTCGCGAGCCACGGCGTCGACGTGCGCCTCGGCGACGGCGTCACGCGCTTCGCTCCGGGGCGCGACGGAGCGCTGGAGGTGACGACCGAGCGCGGCGCTACGCTCACGGCCGACATCGTCATTCTCGCCATCGGGGTTCGACCCGAGGTCTCGCTCGCCAAGGCCGCCGGCCTCACCATCGGCGCCTCCGGCGGCATCGCCGTCAACGAGTCGATGCGCACCTCCGACCCGTACATCTACGCGGTGGGCGACGCCGTCGAGACGCTCGACGCCGTCACCGGCGCCCGGCAGGTCGTCCCGCTCGCGGGGCCGGCCAATCGCCAGGGGCGCGTGGCCGCCGAGGCCATCGCCGGGCGAGGCACCCATTTCCGGGGCGTGCAGGCCACGGCGGTGTGCGGCGCGTTCGGCATGGTCATGGCCTCGACGGGCGCGAGCGAGAAGGCCCTGCGGCGCGCGGGCGTGGACGACTACGAGAAGGTCTACCTGCACCCCGGCCACCACGTCGGCTACTTCCCGGGCGCCAAGCCGATCCACCTCAAGGTGCTCTTCCGCAAGTCCGACGGCCGCGTGCTCGGCGCGCAGGCCGTGGGCGAGGAGGGCGTCGAGAAGCGCATCGACGTCATCGCCATGGCCATTCAGCTCGGCGGCACGGTGCACGACCTGTCGGAGGCCGAGCTCTGCTACGCGCCGCAGTTCGGCGCCGCGAAGGACCCGGTCAACCTCGCCGGCTTCATCGCCGAGAACGCGCGCAACGGCGACATGCCGCTCGCGTCGTGGGACAAACTCGGCGAGGCGGTCGTGCTCGACGTGCGCGAGCCGGCCGAGGTCGAGCGCGGCGCGATCCCGGGCGCGATCCACATCCCGCTGCACGACCTGCGCACGCGTCTCGGCGAGCTACCGCGCGGCGTGCCCATCGACGTCACCTGCGCGGTCGGGCAGCGCGGCTACTTCGCCGTCCGCCTGCTGCGCCAGAACGGCTTCGACGCGCGCCACCTGTCGGGCGGCTACCAGACGTACCAGACGCTTCGCCGCGGCTGATCCCACGCGCAGCGGCGTCGCGACGCCGCCGAGCCTCCGCCGACGGGGCACGTCGGAGCACGCGGCTGGGCCCCATGGCCGGGTCGCCCGAGGTGGCGCGCGGCGGTACGCTCGTCGGCGTGCGTCGCCTGATCGCTCTGCTCGTCCTGGGCCTCGTCGCGCTCGTCGCGTGGGGCTGCGTGGGCAAGCGGGCGCCCGACCCCGGCGCGCCCGCGTCGCCACCGACCGCCACGAAGGAAGCCGCCTCTGCCATGACCAAGCGTGTCTACACGAAGCCCACCGACGCCGAGCTCCGTGCGCGCCTCTCGCCGCTCGCCTACCAGGTCACGCAGCGCGAGGCGACCGAGCCTCCGTTTCGCAACGAGCTGTGGGACCACCACGAGGCGGGCGTGTACGTCGACGTCGCGACGGGCGAGCCGCTGTTCGGCTCGCGCGACAAGTTCGACTCGGGCACCGGCTGGCCGAGCTTCACGCGCCCGCTCGACGCCTCGGCCGTGACGACGAAGACCGACCACCAGCTCGGCATGCCGCGCACCGAGGTGCGCTCGCACGCCGGCGGCTCGCACCTCGGCCACGTCTTCGACGACGGCCCCGCGCCGACGGGCCTTCGCTATTGCATCAACTCCGCGTCCTTGCGCTTCGTGCCCGTCGCGCGGCTCGAGGCCGAGGGCTACGGCGACCTCGCGCGCCTCTTCGAGGGGGACGCGGGCGCGCCGCTCGAGGCGTCCACGGCCAATGCGTGCGCGAGTCCGCCCCCCGGCGAGGCGCCCGGTTGCCAGGCCACGATCGAGGAGGCCGTGCTCGCAGGGGGCTGCTTCTGGGGAATGGAGGATCTGCTGCGCAAGATCCCCGGCGTCATCGACACCGAGGTCGGCTACGCGGGCGGCACGACGAGCGCGCCGCGCTACGAGGACGTGCGCACGGGCAAGACGGGCCACGCCGAGTCGGTGCGCGTGCTGTTCGACCCGAGCAAGCTCGCGTACGCCGACCTGCTCGAGCACTGGTTCTTCCGGATGCACGACCCGACCACGCTCGCTCGCCAGGGCAACGACCTCGGCACGCAGTACCGCTCGGCCATCTTCACGACGTCCGACGAGCAGCGGCGCACCGCCGAGGAGGTCAAGGCGCGCGTCGGAGCGAGCGGCCGATGGAAGGGCCCGATCGTGACCGAGATCGTGGCGGCCGGCCCCTTCACGCGGGCCGAGGACTACCACCAGGACTACTTGCAGCAGCACCCCGACGGGTACACCTGCCACTGGCTGCGCGACTGACCGAGCGCGCGCTCAGGGGCCAATCGTGACGTTCACGAGGTTCGAGATCACGGCGCCGACCTCGACCCACGCATACGCCCCGCCCGCGCCCAGGCCAGCGGGCAGCCGCAGCGTGATCTCGGTCGGAGCCTCGGCGACGAGGGCGCCCGACGCGGCGTCGAGCACGTGCTCGCCCGCGCGCGTGCGCAGGTGCACGACGTTGCCGCACGCCGCCTGCGCCGAGCAGCCGAGGAACCCGGTGCCGTGCAGCGTGAGGCTCGCGCCGGGGGGCGCGCTCGCCGGAGTGACGGCGTCGATGCGCGACGTCGGGCACGTCGGCGCGTAGACGGCGTCGCCCGCGAGCTCGGCGATCGCCGAGGGCTCGCCGTTGCCACGAAACGTCGTCGGCGCCTGGTTGCCGAGCGCGCTCCAGCTGCCCTTGAACTCGACCCGCCCGTACTTGCAGAACAGCCCGAACAGGCCGTAGCACCCCTCGGGGTTCGAGTCGTGCAGCAGGTTGTAGTCGTTGTCGAGCTCGACGACGTGCGGCTCGAGCAGCCCCTCGACGCCGTTGCGCGCGAGCGGCGTCGCGTCGGCGTCGCGCGCGAAGAAGTGCGTCTGCCCGCGCGGCGAGCCCTGCACCGTCTCGCTCGATTGCGTGAAAGGAGCGTGCGGGCCCGCCAGATCGGTCGACGGCCCCCACTCGGGCAGCGCGGAGGCGACGTCGCGCAGCGCCGCGATGAGCGCGTCGTCGGCGGTGAAGAACGTGCGGTGCCACTCGCCGCCGCCGTTGCAGCACGAGTAGCCGGTGTCCCCCTCCGTGCACGAGCAAGTCGGGTCGCTGCCGTCGAGGGCGCGGAGGTCGAACACGTGCGCGAGGGCCATGTCGGCGCCTGGCGCGCAGCGACACGCGCCGGTGCACGCGCCACCCGCGCCGACGTCGCCCGAGGTGATCGCGCTCGTTGCCATGCACGAGCGGTTGCCGAGCATGTCGGAGTGCGTGAGCCACAGCCCGCGCTGCACATCGTCGAGCGAGGTCCACAGCGCGCAGCGATCGTGCACGCCGCGCACGGTCGCGAGCGTCTCGAGCAACCGGTCGCGGTCGGCGTCGAGCGCGACGAGGTGGACCGCCTGGCACGCGCCGCCGAGGCAGCTTCGGCTGCAGCACGCGCCGTCCGCAGAGCACGTGGCCCCCGCGACGCCGCACGCGCTACCGGCGTCGGCCTCGGGGCCCGCGTCGGCAGACACGTCCGCCACGACGACGTCGGACGACGTGTCGCCCCCGGCGTCGAGCGCGCCGCCCGCGTCGCCTACGGCCGCAGCGTCGCCGCTCGATCCCTCGCCGCAGCCGAGCGCGCCCAGCGCGAGCGCGAACGACAGCCGCGCAGCGCATCGGATTCGCAGGCGCACGGCGTCGCGGTGGGGTCGGTGGGGCACGCTGACTCCTCGCGCTCAGGGTACCTGACGAACGCGTGGCGCTGCGGTGACCACGCCACGCGCTCGACGCGCAATCTTTGCGCCGCATGGGTCGCGGGGCCCTGGAGGTTGCTCACTTTCCGAGGGTGCCTGGCGAGGCTGGCGATCGGTGACAAAAGAACCAGCGGAGGGGCGCAGTTGCGCCGGCGCCTCCCACTTCTTCTCTCCTTCTTCACCACGCCGCATCCGCCTCGCGCGGGGAGCGGCCTCCGGAGCCACCGATGTCGCTTTCTCGCCGCCTGCGCCCCCTCGATCTCTCGCTCACGCTCGCCCTCTCGGCGGCCCTCGGAGCGGGCTGCTACCAGGGCGCCGGCGCGGACACCTCGTTCGGCGGCGGCGGCGGTGGCGCGCCGGGCAGCGACGCTTCCACGGCAGACGGCTCGGCGGCGAGCACCGACCTCCCCTGCGCGGCGGCGGAGGTGCTCTCCACCTACTGCTGGCAGTGCCACGGCGCCGTCCCGTCCGGTGGCACCTCGCTCTCGCTCGTCAGCCACGCCGATCTGCTCGCCCCCTCGAAGTCGAACTCCGCGAAGTCGAACGCCGCGCTCGCGGTCGAGCGCATGCAGAGCGCCACCTCGCCCATGCCCCCGGCGTCGAGCCCGCAGCCGAGCTACGCGGCGGCCTCGGGGTTCATCAACTGGGTCACCACGGGCGCGGCGACGGGCTCATGCTCGGTCGATGCCGGCGCCGGCGGCAGCGGCGGCTCGGACGCCGGGGTCGCCAGCGGCGACCTCCCGTGCGACGTCGCGCAGACCTTCGCGAGCCACTGCTGGCAGTGCCACGGCGCGACGCCCTCGGGCGGCACCACCCTCTCGCTCGTCACGCGCGCCGACCTCATGGCAGCGTCGAGCGCGCAGCCCTCGCAGACCAACGCCGAGCGCAGCGTCGCCCGTATGCAGGCCGCCACCTCGCCCATGCCGCCGCCCAGCGGCGGTGTTCCCGTCGCCTCGGTCCAGGCTGTGGCCGACTGGGTCGCCGCGGCGTACCCGGCGGGCTCGTGCGGCTCGGGCGGCGACGGCGGCGTGGTCGACCCCTGGAGCGCGCCCCCCGGCTGCGCGAGCGGCTCGAACTGGACGCGCGGCGACCAGGGCAGCACGCGCATGCGCCCCGGAGGCGCGTGCGTCTCGTGCCACACCTCGCAGGGCGAGGGCCCGGCCGAGGACCTGCTCGGCACCGTCTACGCCAGCGCGCACGACTTCAGCGACTGCAACGGTATCAACGGCACGTCGGGCTCGCTCGCGGGCGCGTACATCTCCGTGATGGACGCGAACCACGTCGAGATCGCGCAGGTCCCCGTCAACTCGGTCGGCAACTTCCTCGGCTACGTGCCCAACGCGGCCACCTGGTACGTCGCCATCGTGGCCAACGGCAAGTCGCGGGCGATGACCG
>CAITLX010000425.1 GCA_903893335.1 uncultured delta proteobacterium
CGTGGGAACGTCAGGCTTCGGGGCTGCGGCGTGGTTGGTGTCCCTGGCTGCGGCAGGCAGCACGCCCGGTTGCGCCAACAGCGTCAGTGCGCCGATCGCCGCGCCGCCGCCCGAAGCGGTTCTGGAGGCCATCCCTTCGACCGTCGATCGCGAGCGTGGCGAGACGGCGATGCACCTGCGCTTTGCAGTGCCGTCCGGCGGAATCGGCTGGGACCTGGCGATCTTCGACCTGGACGGCCGCCGCTCGCGCGACCTCGCTCGGGCGTCGCGGCTCGGCGCGGTGCGCGGCTCGCTCGGCGACGACGAGCGCCGCGAGCGTGGCCACCGTGGCCGCTGCCGCGATCGGACCCGAGGCGCGTCGCACGGAGGACAGCGTGTGCTCCACTTGCCCGCGCGCCGCAACGTCCCTGCCGCTCGGCGCGTCAGCGCGCTACGCTCGTGGCGTGCCCCGGCTCGCTCGAACCTGCGTCGTCGTCACGGCCCTGCTCGCGGGGTGCTCGCCGTCGGCCGCGCCCGCCGACCCGCTGCCCGCAGCCGACGCCGGGCCCGACGTCGGCTCGCTCTTCGACGCGGCGCTCGACAGCCTCGACCAGGCCTGCGACTCGCTGCCCTTCGAGGACCGCGACGGCGACGGCTACACGAAGCACGACGGCGACTGCAACGACTGCGACGCCAACATCAACCCCGGCGCGTACGACGTCGACGCCAACCTGCGCGACGAGGACTGCACCGGCGTCGCCGACGACGCGGTGCACGTGTGCGACCAGGGGCTCGCCGTCGCCGCGGCCGACGCCGCCGACGGCGCGCGCGCGCTCGGCCTCTGCCAGTTCGTCGACGAGGCGGCCACGGGCACGGCCAAGCGCTGGGGCGTCGTGTCGGCGCGCTACACGCTCGCCGACGGCACCGACGGGATGGCCGACCTCTCGCACGGCGTGCTCGACGACTTCGGCCCCTACGTCCACGTGCAGGAGGGCTCGCGCCTGCTCGCGCTCTCGACCGGCCCGGCGCGCCGCCCGAGCGACTCGGGCTACGACGACCCTTCGCAGTCGGACATGGGCACGACGGGGCCGGCGCCCGCGGGCTTCCCCCTCGACGCCGAGGGCTTCTGCCCGGGCGTGCACGCGGCGGGCGGCCCCGCCAACGACGCAGCCGCGCTCGAGCTTCGCCTCCGCGTGCCGACCAACGCGCACGCCGTGTCGTTCGACTTCGCCTTCTTCACCGCCGAGTTCCCCGACTACGTCTGCTCGGCGTACGACGACTCGTTCGTCGCGCTGCTCGACTCGAGCGCGCCCAACCCCAGGGCCAAGAGCGGCAACGTCTCGTTCGACGACCTCGGCGACCCCATCAGCGTGAACAACGCGCTGCTCGACGTGTGCAAGGCGGGCTACGCCCACGGCAAATCGTTCGTCTGCCTGCGCGGCACCGCGCAGCTGGTGGGCAACGGCTTCGGCGTCGACGCGCCGGGGGCGACGGTCGGGCGCGCGGCCACCGGCTGGCTGCGCACCACCGCGCCGGTCACGCCGGGCGAGGTCGCGACCCTTCGGCTGGCCGTCTGGGACGCCGGCGACCACCTGCGCACCTCGACGGTCATCGTCGACAACCTGACCTGGACGGCCGACCCGGCGAGCGCATCGTCCACCGCGCACATCGACAATCCCAAGTAGTTGCGGGCAGATGGGTCACATTCGTGCGTGACCTCGCTTGACGGTTGCGAGGGCGCACCGTAGAGTCCTGTCGTCTCTCACCCATACGTAAGGGTTGTCACCCGCGCGTGAGGGTTGAGCGTCACCCCAGGACGCCATGTCGCACGACCCCTTCCACCACCACCTGCCGATCGCCGCCCCCCTGGCCGGCCACCGCGGCGACGCCGCGCCGAGCGGCGCCGTCCTGCCCGAGCCGCTGGCCGACGGCGAGCTCGGCAGCGACGAGGTCTTGCAGGTGGGCGATCTCGCCAAGCGCTCGGGCAAGACGGTTCGCGCCATCCACCTGTACGAGGAGCTCGGCCTGCTGCGGCCGAACGCGCGCTCCAAGGGGCGCTTCCGCCTCTTCGGCGGCGACGCGCTCGTGCGCGTGCGGTGGATCGGCAAGCTGCAAGACCTCGGGCTGTCGCTCGGCGAC
Source organism: uncultured delta proteobacterium (assembly GCA_903893335.1). GTDB lineage: Bacteria > Myxococcota_A > Polyangia > Polyangiales > Polyangiaceae > CAITLX01. Next base: position 2,119 of record CAITLX010000425.1, read on the forward strand.
ATCCAGGCGGTCGTGCGCGAGTGGGAGCAGTCGTCGTCTGCCCCCGGCGCCATGTCGAAGATGCGCGAGGTCTACCGCCAGAAGCTGGCCTCCACGCGCGAGCAGATCCGCCGGCTGACGGCCCTCGAGGCCGAGCTCGCCGACAGCCTCGCGTACCTCGAGACGTGCGACGTGTGCGACCCGGCGCGCCTCGTGTCGGCCTGCACCTGCTGCGACCGACACGAGCCCCAGGCCCCCCCCGAGCTCGTCTCGGGCTTCCGAGCGAGCTGAGCGAGACCCCCATGGCCATCGAGCTTCCCATCTACATGGACAACCACGCCACGACGCCGGCCGATCCGCGCGTGGTCGAGGCCATGCTGCCCTACTTCACGACGAAGTTCGGCAACGCGGCGAGCCGCAACCACGCGTTCGGCTGGGTCGCCGAGGAGGCGGTCGACGTCGCGCGCGAGCGGGTCGCGGCGCTCATCGGCGCCGAGTCGGGCAAGGAGCTCGTGTTCACCTCGGGCGCCACCGAGTCGAACAACCTCGCCCTCAAGGGCGTCGCCGAGTTCTACAAGGACAAGGGCAACCACATCATCACGCAGGTCACCGAGCACAAGGCCGTGCTCGACACCTGCAAGCGCCTCGAGAAGCAGGGCTTCCGCATCACGCTGCTGCCGGTCGGCAGCGACGGGCGCGTCGACCCCGACGACGTCGCGAAGGCGCTGACCGACCAGACGATCCTCGTGTCGATCATGCTCGCCAACAACGAGGTCGGCGCGGTGCAGCCCATCGCGGAGATCGGCAAGCTGACGCGCGCGCGCGGCGTCTTGCTCCACTGCGACGCGGTGCAGGGCATCGGCAAGGTGCCCTTCGACGTGCGCGCGATGAACGTCGATCTCGCGAGCGTCACCGCGCACAAGCTGTACGGCCCCAAGGGCGTCGGCGCGCTGTACGTGCGCCGCTCGCGCCCGCGCGTGCGCCTCGTCGCGCAGATGGACGGCGGGGGCCACGAGCGCGGCATGCGCTCGGGCACGCTCAACGTGCCGGGCATCGTGGGCTTCGGCGCCGCGGCCGACATCCTCGCGCGCGAGGGCGTCGCCGAGAGCGCGCGCATCCTCGCGCAGCGCGAGCACCTGCGCGCGCGGCTCACCCGCGAGCTCGACGAGGTCGAGCTCAACGGCTCGCTCGAGCACCGCCTGCCGGGCAACCTCAACGTCTCGTTCGCCTTCGTCGAGGGCGAGGCGATGATGATGGCCATCAAGGACGTCGCCGTCTCGAGCGGCTCGGCCTGCACGAGCGCGAGCCTCGAGCCGAGCTACGTGCTGCGCGCCCTCGGCGTCGGCGAGGAGCTCGCGCACTCGTCGATTCGCTTCGGCATCGGCCGCTTCAACACCGACGAGGAGGTCGACTACGTCGCCGACCTCGTCGTCGCGAAGGTGCGCAAGCTGCGCGACATGTCGCCGCTCTACGAGATGCACCGCGAGGGCATCGATCTCAAGTCCATCGCCTGGGCGGCGCACTGAGCGCCCGCCGGTAGTCAGCAGGAACCTCCCCCCAATGGCCTACAGCGACAAAGTCATCGACCACTACGAGAACCCGCGCAACGTCGGCACCCTCGACAAGGACGACGCGAGCGTCGGCACCGGGCTCGTCGGCGCGCCCGCCTGCGGCGACGTGATGCGCCTGCAGATCCGCGTCTCGGACGACGGCGTCATCGAGGACGCCAAGTTCAAGACGTTCGGCTGCGGGTCGGCCATCGCCTCGTCGTCGCTCGCGACCGAGTGGCTCAAGGGCAAGACGGTCGACGAGGCGCAGACGATCAAGAACACGATGATCGTCGAGGAGCTCAACCTCCCGCCGGTCAAGGTCCACTGCTCGGTGCTCGCCGAGGACGCCATCAAGAGCGCCATCGCCGACTTC
>CAITLX010000426.1 GCA_903893335.1 uncultured delta proteobacterium
ACTTCACCGCGAGCAACCTCGACGCCGTGCTCTCGTACAACCTCGGCGGCTCGCTCGGCGGCAGCGCGAAGATCGAGACGAGCTCCATCGTGCAGCCGATGTTCCTCACCGTCGACGGCACCGATCTCTACACCTCGACTTGGGGTAGCTCGCAGTTCTACGTCGACACCGCTGGCACGGCTGACGGCCGCGTGCGCTGGGTGTCGCTCAACACGAGCAGCAAGTCGGACTACACGACGGCGCGTACGCGCCCGAGCGGCCTGACGGTGAGCGGCGGCGCGCTCTACTACGCCGTCACCGACGAGGGCGTGATCGAGAAGCGCCCGGTTCCGACCGGCACGGTGTCGACGTTCCAGAGCGGCCTCACGTCGCCGTTCCGCCTGACGAGCGACGCGACGTACGTCTACTGGACGAGCTACGGCACGAGCGGCGCGTCGTACGCCGACGGCTCGGTGCACCGCGCGCCCATCGCCGGCGGCGCCGAGCAGACGATCGCGACGAGCCAGGACTTCGCGTCGGGCATCGCGCTGTCGCCGACGCACGTCTACTGGGTCACGCAGAACGGCTACGTCATGCGCGCGGCGCGATGATGCTTGGGCGCGACCGGCTCGCAGGTCGCCCCGCCCACCTCGCCAGCGAGCCGACCGCGGCCTAGGCTCTCACCGATGAGCGACGAGACTGCGCGGGCGCGGCCCAAGGCGCGCGGCATCGACTTCGAGGGGTGGCGCGGCGTCGAGGTGCGCCCCCTCGATCCCGAGGCGTACGCGCGCCTCGCGCGCTGGTTCCGCCCCATCTCGCGCTACTTCCGCGCGCGGCTGCTGCGCGCCGACCGCTTCCCACGCGAGGGGGGCGCGCTCATCGTCGGCAACCACGCGACCTGGGGAGTGGACTCGTTCGCGCTGCTCCCGCTGCTCTTCGACGAGACGGGGCGCATCCCGTACGGGCTCGGCGAGAAGCACCTGTTCGCGACCCCGCTCGGCCGGCGGCTCGTCGCAGCCGTCGGAGGCGTGCCCGGCGCACCCGAGAACGCACACGCCCTGCTGACCGGCGGCGAGGTCTGCGTCTGTTACCCAGGCGCCGAGCGCGACTCGTTCAAGCGCTGGTGGCAGCGCCACACCATTCATTGGGGGTCGCGCATGGGCTACCTCCGCTCCGCGCTGCGCGCGGGAGTCCCCCTCGTGCCGGTGGTCGGCGTCGGCATCGATGACGCCTTCCCCGTGCTCGGGCAAGACCGCGTCGTCGCGCGCCGCCTGCTCGGCTCGAAGCGCTACGACTTGCCGCTGTTCTTGAGCATGACCGGACTGGCCGGCTTGACCGGTCCGCTCTTCGCGGTTCCGTTCCCGGTGCCGTTCGTGTTCGAGGTCGGCGAGCCGTGGCGGTTCGACGAGTGGTCGGAGGAGAGGCGCGAGGCGTGTCTCGCCGATCCCGCCGCGCTCGCGGCGCTGCACGCCGAGGTCGCCGCCGCCTTCCAGGCTCAGCTCGACGACCTCGTTCGCCGCAACGCGACGCCCGTGCGCGACACGCTCGCGCGCGCGGCGCGCAGGTGGATCGACGGGGGCACGTCTCGTCGGCCCGCACCTCAACCGATACGGAGGTCCCCGTGAGCCACGAGCCGATGCAGTGCCCCAGGTGCCAGCGAACGATGGCGCTGGGGTTCGCGAGCAGCGCGGCGACGATCCCGCGCCTGACGCCAGACCAAGTGGTCGCGTTCGTGCACGCCGACCACGACGTCCACGCGCCCCCGCTCTGGAAGAAGCTCCTGCCACACGTCGCCGCGTACTTCGCGTCGCACCTGTGCGAGGCGTGCGGCGTCTACGCCATCGAGTTCCACCGCTCGCTCTCGTCCGACGAGGCGAAGGCGATGGCCCGCGCGGCGCTCGACGCGACCCCCGCGCGCTGACGGTCACGGTCGGCGCGTCGGCCGCCCCATCCTCCTCGCGCTCACGCGCCCGCCGCTCGCATCGCCCAGAGCACGACCACGATCAGCGTGACGAGGCTCGCGAACGCCACCTTCCACACGGCGTGCGCCGAGCGCAGCTCCATGAACTCGAAGCCGACGAGCAGCGCCTTGCCTCCCGCCACGAGCAAGATGGCCGCGACGGCCGCACGCGACCCCGAGGCCTCGCTCAACCCGAAGCTCGCGACCGTGAGGGCTACGAGCGTGAGCCAG
>CAITLX010000427.1 GCA_903893335.1 uncultured delta proteobacterium
ACGCGCCGACGCTCGCGCCCGCGCGCGACGCGTCGCTGGCCGTGCGCCCCGGCGCGCTCGTCGTGCTGCTGGTCCCCTGCCCGGTCGGCCGCGACGGGGTCGCCCCGGCGGGCTGACGCGCCGTCCGACTTGCGACGCATCCTGGCGACATGATAGCGATAGCGCCCCATGCAGCCGCTCGTCCGCCGCGCCGTTGCCCTCGCCCTCGCCGCCTCCCCGCTCGCGCTCGCGTGCGGCGTGTCCGCGTGCGGGAACGAAGAGGTGCCCTACACGCCTCAGCCCGCTTACAGCGGCAAGAAGGCCAACCTGCCGCCGGTCCCGACGCTGCCGCAGAAGCAGATCAAGTCGGGCGACGCCTACACGGTGTGGGGCGTCACGCACCACCTGCGCAGCCGCGTGCACAGCGCCGACGTCGCGGGCAAGGAGCTGTCGATCACGGGCTACATCGTGAAGACGAACCTCCCCGACGCGCCCGCCTGCGCAGTGCACAAGACGGGCAAGGCCGACAAGGACGACTGCCGCGCCCCGGTGCCGACGTTCTGGATCGCCGACGACAAGGGCGACGAGAAGAACGCCATCAAGGTCATGGGCTGGGCGTCGAACTTCGCCAACGTCTACGACGCCATCGAGAAGTACGGCGCGAGCAAGGACGTGAAGGAGCCCGTCACCGACGAGGTCTGGTCCGTCGCGCTCCCCAACCCGCTGCCCGCCGTGGGCGCGAAGGTCACCGTCACCGGCACGTACGGCATGACGTTCACCAAGGCGACCAACGGCGTGGAGACCGACCCGATCCACGGCATCCTCACGTTCGGCAAGGTGGCCTACCTCGAGCCCCCGACCACGCCGGCGACCCTGCCCGGCATGAAGAAGTGAGGCTTCGGCCTCCGTGGCACCGATGAAGAAGTGACGCTGCTCTCCGCCGCGCACCGCGAGGACGCGGCGGAAGGCAGTTGAAGACCCGCGCGAAGCGCGGTAGACAGCGCGCCCCGTTTCACGACGGGTTTGCCACCTTAGCTCAGTGGTAGAGCAACGGTTTCGTAAACCGTAGGTCTCGAGTTCAAGTCTCGAAGGTGGCTCCGCAAGATTCCCGCTGATTTCCAGCCGAAGACGCGCGAAGGCGCGGCGGCGGTTGGCGCGGGTGGGACGCGGTACGAACCCGAACGCCTCGAGCGGCGGCGCCGGAGGTCTGCGAGGGGGCACGGCCTCCAGTCGCATGGATGCAATCCACACCTTGGCGTATCGTCCGGTGCGTTCATGACCGACACCGCGACGATGGCCTCCGCGTGGTCCTTCCTGTCGCCGGCGGTTCTCGGTGGCGTGTGGCTGGGCATCGCGCTGGCGCTCGGCGGCTTCGCCTCCCTGCTCTCAGCGGGCGTGATCGACCCGAAGGTGTCGGTCGTGCAGCGCGTCGGCGTCTGGGTCTTCGTGCTCGGCTTCCTTGGGTACCTCGGGCACCGAGGGTGGGACGACTTCACGGGCATCGTCACGGCGACGCGGACGAGCGACGGCACGGTGACGCTCCGCAACGGCGTGGGGATTCACCTCGGCGACGTGCCACCGGGCGTCGCCGTCAGCCTCACACCCGACCGCAAGTGGGTCACGGTCGGCAGGTATGCGCGGTCGAGGGTGGAGCTCGCCAGCGTCGCAATCGAGGCAGATCACGAGCACTGGCACACGCCCTGGACCAGCGACGCAGCGCGGACCCGAGCCTTCGCCGACGATCTCCTTCGCCTCGCCGGCGACCCACGCCGCACGCTCGCGGCTTCGCCGTTCCCGTGGCGGGCCGTCGCCTTGGCCGCAACTGGGCTCGTGATCACGGCGGCATGGATCGCCCTCGTCGGCATCGCGAAGCGAGCCGGCCGGGACGAGACCACGTTGGCCCCGGGCCTCCGCCGCTTGCGCACCTGGGCCGCGTGGACCTGGCTCGGCGGCTGCGCCGCGCTCATGGTGTTCGCGTACCTGTAACGCCGCCTGGTCGAACGGTCTCGGCCGTCCGCGCGCCCTCCGACTTTGGAGTACTTGCCAGCCGCCAGGGCTTGATGGCGTCCATCGTCCACGAGGGGATCGACTCGGCGGAGCCTCGAGGCCCGCGCTCTCGCAGCGAACCGCCAGGACCGACCGCATCGACACGCTCCACCGGCCGCAGCCTCCGCGACGCGCAGGCGTGCAATCCAGCAATCGCGGGCACGCGCTCCTGGTGCACACGCCTGCCGGATGCGCGGCGTCGCCCCGAGCGTGCCGACGAGCGCCGTGGATCAGTCGCAGACCGAGCGCGCCGCCCAGGCGATGACGCCGGTCGATTCGCCGTAGTGACCAGGACCCCAGCACCGAGCAGCACCTGCCGTCGTGAGCGCGCAGACGTGACCGCCCACGCTCAGCTGCGCGATGCCCGAGGCGAGCCCGAAGACGTCGACGGGCACGTATCGATCGCCACCGCCGCCGTCGCCGGTCTGACCGCGCGCGTTCGCTCCCCAGCACTTGACCCCTCCGGCCGCCGTCAACGCGCACGACACGTCCCCACCGAGCGCGATCGCCGAGATCGACGAGAGCCCGAAGACCTCGACGGGCTCCCAGGGGCTCGGCCGGTATCCCCACCCGCTGCCGAGCTGGCCGACCGTGTTGGCGCCCCAGCACAGCACCCTGCCGCCGACGAGCGCGCAGGAGTGAGCGCCTCCGGACGCGACGGCCGTCGCCCCCGAGGCAATCGGCGTCTGAATGGGGAGTGGCTCGCTCGAGCCGTCGACCGCGACGCCGCCAAGCTGCCCGTACGAGTTGAGTCCCCAGCACTGCACGGCACCGCCGGCGACGAGCGCGCACGAGTGCTCTGCGCCCAGCGCGACCGCCGTGGCCCCCGTGACCGGGACCGCGACCGGTGTGGTGACGTCCGTGCCGGCGATGCTCGTCACCTGTCCCCAGGTGTTTCGTCCCCAGCACTTCACCTCGCCGACCGACGTGACGGCACAGCAGTGCGCCTGGCTACCGCAATGCAGCGCGACGACGCCGCTGCCGAGCCCGACCACGTCGGCGGGGGTGGGCCGGGGCTGCGTCGTGCCATCGCCGACCTCGCCCGCTTCGTTGGTCCCCCAGCATTTCACCCAGCCCGCGGCTCCGAGCGCGCACGACACCGAGAGCGAAGGCGCGACGGCCACCACTCCGGACGAGAGGCCGACGACGTCGACGAGGCCGCGGCGCGCCGCCACCGAGCCGTCGCCGAGCTGGCCCTCGCGGTCGTTGCCCCAGCCCTTCACGGCGCCCGACGAGGTGATCAAGAACGAGCGCTCGACACCGGCCGCGACGCCCAGCAGGCCCGTGGGCGCGCCGGCGACCTCGACGGGGAAACCGGCATCATCGACGGCGCCGTCGCCAAGCTGCCCATCCGCGTCGCTCCCCCAGCAGCGAACACCCCCGTTGGAGGTGAGCGCGCAGGTGTGGTCGCCTCCCGCCGTGATGCCCACGACGCCGGAGGTCAGCCCTGCGGCGTCCACGGCGGTGGTGCTGAAGTCGGTCGCGCCGACCCCGAGCTGCCCCACGCCGCCGCCTCCCCAACATTTGACGCCGCCGGTGGTGGTGAGCGCGCAAGCGTGGTCGAGCGACATCGCCACCGCGCTCGCGCCGCTGACGACCTCGCCCGTCAGCGCCCCGGCGAGGCCGCCCCAGCAGCGCACGGCGCCAGTCGTCGTGAGCCCGCACCCGCCGAAGCCGCCGGCCGCGACCGAACTGAACGTGCCCGTCACGGCGGTGACGTCGACCGGCGTGCGGTGCTCGGCGAAGCCGCCGTCGCCGAGTTGGCCGTACGTGTTGTTCCCCCAGGCCTTGAGCGCACCCGCCGACGTGACCGCGAAGGACGACTGCCCGCGCACGGCCACCGCGACGACCCCCGACGTGAGCCCCGTGACGTCGCCCGGGACGTGGCGCTGCGGCGCGGCGCTGCCGTCGCCGAGCTGCCCGAACATGTTGAGACCCCAGCACTTCAGGGCGCCCGCGACCGTGATGGCGCAGGTGACGTCGTCGCCGGCGGCGACGCGCGCGACGCCCGACGCGAGGCCCACGACGTCGACCGGGGTGAACCTGTCAACCGCCGTGCCGTCGCCAAGGCCCCCCATGTTGTGGCCCCAGCACCTGACCGCGCCGCCCGTCGTCAGCGCACAGGCGTGCGATGCGCCCGCGGCGACCGTCGCGACGCCGGAGCCGAGCCCCGTGACCGGCGCGGGCGTCGGTCGCGAGGCGCGGGTGCCGTCACCGAGCTGGCCGTAGTCGTTCAGGCCCCAGCAGACGACCCCGGAGCTCGCGTCGATGGCGCACGTGTAGCCATTCCCCGCGCTCACCTGTCGGTACCCGGTGACGGCCACGCAGGTCGCACAGCTCCCGGTCGCGTCGCACACGTTGCCCGCCCCGCACGGCGCTCCGGCGGCTCGAATGGAACCGTCTGAGCAGGCGGCCGAACCCGAGCCGCACGAGACGACCCCTTGCCTGCACGGGTCGGTGGCCGTGCACGCCGCGCCCGCCGGGCACCCGCCGCACATGCCGACCGCATCGCAGCTCTTGCCGCCGCCGCAGCTCGAGCCCGGCGCGAGCAGCCCGTTCGCCTCGCAGACGCCGCTGCCACCGAGCCCGTCGGGGCAGGCCACATAGCCCTCGAAACAGGGATTGCTCGGGACACACGCAGCGCCCTCGGGGCAACCGGCGGCGTCACTGCCGTCCGCCGCGTCGCCGTCGCCCACCGCGTCCACCCCCGCGTCGGACGCCTCGATCGGCATCGACTCGTCGCCATTCGTGTCGCCGGCGCTCGCGTCGAGGGACGCGTCAGCGTTCGAGCCCGGGGCGTCGGCGGTCGGCAATGGGTCCGAGGAGCACGCGGCGAGCGCCGCCATCGACAGCATTCCAACGCACGCGATCGGTCGCATGGGGCCCTCCCTGGTGGCTCGCACCGGCGCCGCGCCGCGAGCGACGGGACGGTAACATCGGCGCATCCACGGGCCAAGCGCATCGGCCCGAACGCGCCTCGCCAAGGCGCCTCGACCTCGTCGCTCGGATCGTACTCCCCGTCCAGGCACGAAAGGTACACGCGGAGTCGAGCCGCTCGCTACCTCTGCCCGACACATGCGAGGCGCGCCTGCTCCACTTCACTCCAAGTATTCAACCCGCGCCGCC
>CAITLX010000428.1 GCA_903893335.1 uncultured delta proteobacterium
CGCGACCGCCGTCCCCTCGCTCGTCGGCACCAACCGGCACGTCACCGTCGGCGCGACCGATCTCGGCCCGCTCTCGTGGGACGACGCGACGCGCACGCTGTCGGGCACGCTGCTCGGCGCGGTGGGCACGAGCGCGATGCCGTGGCGCTACCACCTCGCGTTCTACGTCCCGGCGGGCTTCACGTTCGACGCCGTCACCGTCGACGGCGTCGCAGCCCCCGAGGCGACCACGTCGCCGGAGTTGATCGACGTGCGCTTCGCGCTGCCGCCGGCCAAGCAAGGGGCCAGCGTCGCGTTCGCGGTGCGCTTTCGCTGACGCGGGCAAAGGCTCCGAGGTGCTTTTGATCGCCCGGCGCGCGAGGCTCAGAAGAGCTGGTAGATGAACGGCGCGTGCGGCGCGAGCAGCGTCGCGAGCAGCACCACCAGGCCGACGAGCGCGAGCACGACCACGAACGGTACGAAGCGCCCGAGCGGGTGACGGCGGAGCGCCTCGAGCGACGCGCGGAGCTGCGATCTGCGATCCAAGGGGGAGCCTCGCCCCCCCTTATACAACGCCGGGCCACGCAGCGAGCGCGCGCGCCGGGCTCACCTGGGCGCCACCGAGCGCGCGGCGACGCGCTCGAGAGCGCTCGCGACCGCGGGGGCGAACATCGCGACGAAGTGGCGGTGCCCCTCGGCGGTGGGGTGCCACTCGCCGCGGATGACCCAGGGGCTCGCGATGTACGCGTCGTACGCGAGGCCGCTCGTCAGCCCCTCCCAGCGGAGCCCCTCGGGCACCGCGCGGCGCACGTCGTCGAGCGCGCCGTGCAGCTGGAAGACTAGGACCTCGGTGCCCCGCTCGCGCTGGTCGGCGGCGAGCCGCTCCATGTGCCCGCGCACGACGCGCGCCATGCCGCGCCCGAACAGCAGGTGCGTGAGCTCGGAGGCGCCGTTCTGCCAGCGGTTGACGAGGTTCTGCCCGAAGGGGGTCGCGAGCAGCGCGGTCAGCACGCGCGACTGCTTGATCTGCCGCACCCGCGCGTTCATGTCCGACAGGCGCGTCGCCTCGGCCTGCACGAAGACGACGACGTCGGGGCGGTACGCGCGGCCGATGCCGTCGTAGGTCTCGAGCTGCGAGACGAGGAAGTTCTCGGGCAGGCCGAGGTTCATCACCTCGACCTGGCGCCCCGGCAGCGCGACCGCGAGGGCGCGCGCGAGCTGCTCGGGCAGGGTGTCACCGTCGTCGACGCCGAGGCCGAAGACGGGCGACGAGCCGTAGACCTGCACGCGCAGCGCCCCCTCGGTGCGCGCCTCGGGCGGGAGCTCGGGGCTGCGGAAGCCGGCCGCGTTGGTCGTGTAGTGGAAGACGCGCCCCGACCCGTCCGTCCCGTGGCGCACGAGCTTCGGGAGCAGCTTGCACACGCGCCCCTGCGAGCAGTCGTAGTCGCCGAGCGACACGTCGGCGTGGAACCCCCCGCCGCCAGGCGAGCGCCCCGCGAGCAGCACGACGCCCACCGCCCCCACGAGCAGCGCGAGCAGCCCCTGCACCACCCACGCGCGCGCCGACCAGAGGGCGCGCCCCCGCGGCGAAGGGGGCGACGGCGCGGCGGGCTCCAGTTCGGGCATCGGCTCTCGAAAAGGTTGGCCGAGGCCCGGGCGGCGTCAACCCGGGGACGACACTGCGCCCTTGCCACCGGCTCGGGCGACCGGCTACGCTCACCGGTCGTCCAGATTCCACAGAGGGGTGCTCACCATGTCCGACCTGTCCCGCAAGAAGTTCCTCCAGCTCGCCTTCGGCGGCTCGGCCGCCGCGCTCGCCGCCGCGGCCTGCAAGAAGAGCCCGAGCTACTACGTCGTCGCCAACAAGGGGCTGGTCTGCACCGACGAGAGCGGGCTCGCGCCCGCCGACGTCCAGGCGCGCAAGGCGCGCGGCTACGTCGATCACGCGGCCGACCCGAAGCAGAACTGCGGCAACTGCGTCAATTTCCGCGCGGTGTCGGCGAACAACTGCGGCGCGTGCGCCGCGCTCAAGGGCCCGATCAACCCCGACGGCCACTGCTCGAGCTGGACCAAGCCGGCCTGAGCGGCTGCACCCTCGGGACGAAGCCGGCCTGAGCGGCTGCACCCTCGGGACGAAGCCGGCCTGAGCGGCGCTCGTCCCTCCTCCCGGCTCGGGCGCGCGCCGTGCGTGCCCGAACGGGGGGCGCTCGGCGCGCGAACCGAGTATCTTCGCCGCCCGTGGAGACGACGCTCTGAGCCGCGAAACCGACGCCGTCGCGCGCGCCCTGTTCGGGCCGCTCCTGTCGGCCGCCCCGGCGCCCGGCCGTTACCGCGTGGTCGGCTGGGACGCCGAGCAGGGCATCACGCTCACGCTCGCGCGCGGCGACACGACCCTGCTCATCGAGCTCGAGCCGCTCGACCCGGCGCGCGACTGCTACGCGCGCACGGCGCTGTTCAACGTCTGCGTGCGGCGGCAGTTCGCCGCGGGCCACGACCTGTCGGAGCTCGACCACCACGCGATGGATCAGCTCGTGCGGCTCGTGCGCGACCGCGAGGCCGACTTGCCCCGCTTCGACCGGCCCACGACCAACCGCCGCTCGCTCGTGCGCGAGATCGAGGTCGACCGCGTGCTCGTGCCCGAGGGGGCCGGCCACTACTACGTCGACCCCTACGTCGGCTGCATGATCGGCTGCGAGTTCTGCTACGTCGGCCCGCGCGCCGACCTCTCGCGCCGGCTCGAGGGGCTGCCCGAGCTCGCGTGGGGCCGCTACGTCGACGTGAAGATCAACGCCGCCGAGGTGCTGCGCCGCGAGCTTCCGCAGCACCCGCCCGGGGTGCTGCGCATGAGCCCGCTGGTGACCGACCCGTACCAGCCGCTCGAGTCGCACTACCGCATCACGCGCCAGTGCCTCGAGGCGATGGTGGGCACGGGCTACGTGCCGACGATCCTCACGCGCGGCGCGCGCGTCGTCGACGACCTCGACCTGCTGACGCGCTTCCCGCGCGCCGCCGTCGGCTTCTCCATCCCGAGCGACGACGACGCGATGCGCGTGCGCTTCGAGCCCGGCGGCGACCCCATCGACGAGCGGCTCGACGCGCTCGAGCGCTGCTCGCGCGCGGGCCTCGCGACCTTCGCGGTCATCCAGCCGGTGTTGCCCATGAACGTCGAGCGGCTGGTCGACCTCGTCGCGCCCTGGGCGCGCGCGGTGCGCATCGATCGCATGCACGACATCCCGCGGGTGCGGCACCTGTACGACGCGGCGGGCCTCGGGTGGGCCGCCGAGCCCGCGTTCTTCGACCGGACGATCGCCGAGCTGCGCGAGCGCTTCGCCGCGCGCGGCGTGCCCTACGACGAACTCGACGACATGACATCGGTGCTCGGGCTCGCGCCGGGCTGAGCCCGCGCCGGCACGCCGAGCTGCACGAGCGCGCCCTCGGGCTCCGGCGCGCGCACGACGGTGGCCGCGGCGAGCGCCTCGGCCGAGACGTCGCCCGTCTCGTGCGAGCGCATGAAGAGGCGAAGCGTCTTGAACAGCAGCCGCGCGAACACCGAGCGCCGCTCGGGCACGGGGAAGCGCGGCGGCGAGATGAGGTGGTCGTAGCCGTAGAACACGAAGTAGATGAGCGACTCGAACGGCGAGAAATCGCGCCGGAGCGACTCGATGAAGAACCTCACGAAGCGCGGCACGTACGCGAGCTTCTCGCGCCGCAGCTGGTGCCAGACGATGCGCGTGCCGAACACGACGAGCGTGAGGAAGTGGAAGCCGACGATCTGGCGCTTGGAGATGAAGCGGTGCTTCATGTTCACGCCGCGCAGGAAGTCGGCCGAGTCGCCCATGCTCTCGACGTCGACGACCGAGCCCATCTCGGCGGCGCGCTCGACGACGTCGGTGCCGGCGAGCGGCTTGAACAGGAAGAACGTCGGGTACTCGATGCCGTAGTCGTACGCGAGCTCGAGCGACTCCATGAGGTACTCGGGGCGCTCGCCCGGGCCGCCGACGAGGAAGTAGCCGATGATCGGGATGCGCGCGGCCTTGAGCCGCGCGAGCGCGTCGAGCAGCTCCGCCTGCGGGAGGTCCTTCTCGTAGACGTCGTTGCGCATCGTCTCGTTGGCCGCCTCGATGCCGACGCGCAGCCCGACGCAGCCGCTGTCGGCGAGGCAGTCGAGGGCGATCTTGCTGACGTGGTCGGCGCGCGTGTAGGCGCTCCACGGCAGCTTGAGGTTGAGGCCGCGCCGCCGGTACTCGGTGGTGAAGGCGGCGAGCCACTCGGGGCGGATGAGGAAGTTGAGGTCGTAGAAGTAGACGATGCGCAGGCCGTACGACTTGAAGCGCTCGTAGTGCAGCTCGATCTCGTCGACGACCTCGATGGGGTCGCGGTAGCGGTAGAAGCTCTCGCCGCGGTAGAGCCGCTGCACGTTGGTGATGGCGCAGAACGAGCACCGGTAGGGGCAGCCGCGGCTGCCCATGATGGGCAGCAGGCCGAAGGTGAAGAACGACTGCCGCAGCGTCTCGTCGTCGTAGAGCGTCCAGTCGAGGATGGGGATGCGCTCGGCGGGCAGCAGCGGGCCCTTCTCCTGCTTGTGGACGGCGTCGCCGTCCTTCCACCAGAGGCCGGGCACCTGGTGCAGGTCGCCGCCGCGCTCGAGCGTGTCGAGCAGCTCGAGCACGGGGAGCTCCCCCTCGCCCACGATGAGCATGTCGATCGAGCCGTCGGCGATGACCTGCTCGGGCGCGAGCGTGGCGTGGTGGCCCCCGGCCAGCACGCGCAGCCCCGGGCGGATGCGCTTGATCTCGGCGGCGACCTTGCGCGCCGACGGGAAATAGGGCGTCGAGACGTAGATGCCGATGATGTCGGGCTCGTAGCTCTCGATGCGCGCGCGCAGCCGGGCCTCCCAGTTGGCCCGGTGGAAGGCGAAGTCGAGGATGGTCGCGCCGTGGCGGCCGCTCTTGGCGACGAACGTCCCGATGGTGGCGAGCCCGACGTGGAACGCCTCGGGCTCCCCCACGATGGTGGGGTTGATGAGGAGGAGCTTCAACGGGACTTCTCCACGACCCATGACGGTACCACCCACGATTTTCGAGGGTCAAGCGGCCGGCGGGCCCACCGGCGCCGGGCTTCGCGCCCGGCAGGTCGCGGCTTGCGCGCGACGGCGAAGCCGCGGGCGTGCTACGGTGCTCGCCCTTTCGCGCCCGTAGCTCAGCTGGATAGAGCGTCGGACTTCGAATCCGAATGCCGGGGGTTCGAATCCCTCCGGGCGCAC
>CAITLX010000429.1 GCA_903893335.1 uncultured delta proteobacterium
GCACGGCCGAGCCGAGCGCGACGTAGACCGCGACGGTGGACGTCGAGGCCGAGGGCGAGCGCGTGGCGACGCTCGAGGTGGGCGAGACGGACTGGGACGAGCGCGCGATCGTGGTGCCCGCGCGCCTCGCGTCGCCCCACACGCGGCTGCGCCTGGTCGCGCGCGACGAGGGGCGCTTCGGCGTCGCGCACTACTGGGCGTACGCGGGCGGCGCTACGCCGCTCGGCGACCGAGCAGCAGGAGAAAGACCGGCGCGCCCAGCAGCGCCGTGACCGCGCCGACCGGGGGCTCGGTGCCGAGCCACGCGAACGACAGGCGCGTGAAGAGATCGCACAGCACGAGCGCCGCGGCGCCGCCGAGCAGCGACACGGGGAGCACGACGCGCAGATCGGGCCCGACGAGCCGGCGCACCGCGTGCGGCACGACGAGCCCGACGAAGGCGATGAGGCCCGAGACGCTGACGATGGCGCCGACCACCAGCGACGCCGCGACGAAGACGCGCCGCTCGAGCGCGCGCACGTCGACCCCGAGGTGCGCGGCGGGCTCCTCGCCGAGCGCGAGGAGGTTGAGCCGCCCCGCGTCGCGCGCGAGCACGGCCGAGCCGAGCGCGACGTAGACCGCGACGGTGGCGAGCGACGCCCGCGACGGGACGTCGAGGAAGCCCATCAGCCAGAAGAGCAGCTCCTGCGCCTTGCTCGCGCTGACGAGCGTCTTGATAAAGGTCACGATCGCGCTCGCGAGCGCGTTGACGATGACGCCGGCCAGCAGGATGTCCGCGCCCGACGGCGTCGCGCGGGCGCGCGCGATCGCGTAGACGAGCGCGGTCGCGGCGAGCCCCCCGGCCATCGCCGCGAGCGGCACGAGCGGGGCGGCGACGACGCCGAGGCCGAGCACGATGGCGAGCGTGGCGCCGACCGCGGCCCCACCCGAGACGCCGAGGACGTAGGGCTCGGCCAGGGGGTTGCGCAGCATCGACTGGAACGCCGCGCCGACCAGCGAGAGCCCACCCCCCGCGCACGCAGCGAGCGCGACGCGAGGCAGGCGCGCGGCGACGGCGATCGTGCGGTCGAGGCTCGCCTCGTCGGTGAGCGCGCGCGCGAGCGAGATGTGCTCGGTGCCGAACGCGACGGCCAGCCCGAGCGCGACCGCGAGCACGCCCGCAGCGAGCGGGATGGCGGCGTCAGCCCTCGAGGTTGCGCTCATGGATGAGCCGGAGCCCCTCGAGCGTGAGCGCGTCGTCCACGCGGTCGATGGTCGAGCTCTCGGGGGCGATGAGGTGCGCGAGCCCGCCGGTGGCGATGACCGCGCAGGGGTAGCCGAGCTCGCGCTTGATGCGCTCGACGACGCCGTCGACGAGCCCCGCGTAGCCGTACACGATGCCCGACTGCATCGAGTGCACGGGGTTGCGCCCGACCACGCGCGGCGGCAGCGCGATCTCGACGCGGTGCAGCTTGGCGGCGCGCGAGAAGAGGGCGTCGGCGCTGATCATGATGCCCGGCGCAATGACGCCGCCGAGGTACTCGCCCTTGGGCGTCACGCAGTCGAACGTCGTCGCGGTGCCGAAATCGACGACGATGACGCCCGCCTTCACCTGCTCGAACGCCGCGACGGCGTTGACGATGCGGTCGGCGCCGACCTCGCGCGGGTTCTCGTAGAGGATGGCCATGCCGGTGCGGATGCCGGGGCCGACCAGCAGCGGCTCGCGCGCGAACGCGCGCCGCACCGTGTCGAGCATCACGTCGCTGAGCGGCGGCACGACGCTCGCGACGATGGCCGCGTGGACGGCGTGCGGGTCGACGGCGCGCAGGCTCAGCATCTGGCGCACGAGCACGGCGTACTCGTCGGCCGTGCGCTGGCGCGCGCTCTCGCAGCGAAACTGGTGGACCAGCACCGAGCCCTCGAAGAGCCCGAAGCCGATGTTGGTGTTGCCGACGTCGATGGCGAGCAGCATGGCGAAGCTATTTCCGGGGGTCCGGTCCGCGTCAATGCGCGCGCGCGGCGGGGGCGGGCAGCGGCTCGACCCGCACGTCGCGCACCAGGTCGCCCTCGGCCAGCGCGGCCCAGTCGCCCGTCGCGGTGCCGATGCGCGTGTAGGCCCCGTCGAGGTGCGGCGCGGGGGCCAGCGTCACGAAGAGCTGGCTCGAGCCGGTGTCGCGGCCGGCGAGCGCGATGCCCACGTCGAGCTCGCGAAACGGCACGGGCGAGGTCTCGCAGCGCAGCGGCGACCGGCCCGCGCCGCCGTAGCCGTCGCCGCCCGGGTCGCCGAGCTGCACGACGAAGCCGGGCACCACGCGGTGCACCACGAGGCCCTTGTAGAAGCCCTCGCGCGCGAGATCGGCGATGCGCGTCGCGGCGACGGGCGCGAGCGACGGGTCGAGCGTGAGCGCGACCTCGCCGCCGTCGGTGACCCAGGTGACGCGCACGGGCCCCGCGAGCAGGTGCCCCAGCTCGACCGCCGCCGCCGCGTCGCCTGCGGGCGGCGCGTCGCACGCGCTCGGCGTCAGCTTCAGGGCGTGCAGCGCGCGCGCCGCGTGCAGCCGCAGCGTGGGCCAGGGGCTCGCGCACGCCTGGCGCACGAAGGGCACGAGGCTCGCCGCCGAGGTCGCGGCAGCGGCGTCGAGCAGAGCCGCGCGCGTCTCGACCGCGTCGTCGGGCCACGCGCGACC
>CAITLX010000430.1 GCA_903893335.1 uncultured delta proteobacterium
CGTCGTGAAGTCGTCGGCGACCCTGCTCGAAGGGCTCACGAAGGACCTCGCGAGCTTCAAGTCGTAACCGCGCGCCCTCGGGCAGCGGCGGCTCCCGGCGGCACATCTCCTGGTGCGCGGTGCGCGGACCGGGGCGCTCGCGCCGGTCGCAACGGACCCCGCCCGATGACAGGCGCCTCGATCGGGCGCACACTTCCTTTGTCGGAGGTGCTTCCCATGCGTCGCTTCGCGCTGACCAGCCTCACCGCTCTCTCCCTGTCGCTCGCCGCGTGCGGGGGTCGCACCCCGAACGACGGCAGCGGAGGCGCCGACCTCGGCGCGTGCGGCGCCCTGCCGAGCGGGTGCGTCGGACAGTCCGACGGCACTTGCCGCCTCGACTGCAACACGTGCTCGTGCGGCGCCAACGGCGCGTGGGCGTGCACCCTGATGGGCTGCCTCGACGCGGGGCCGGGCGTCTGCGCTCCGCGCGCGGGCTGCACGCCGACCGCTCCCGACACCTGCTTCGACGGCTGCAACACCTGCAGCTGCACCCCGAGCGGCTGGGCGTGCACCGAGAGGGCGTGCGTCGACGCGGGGCCGGGCGATCCGTGCGACGGCGTGTCGCTGCCGACCTGCCCGCCCCCGTGCGGCGGCGGCTTCTCCGGGCTCTGCGGTCAGACGTGCTCGACCGAGGGCGCGACCTGCGGCAACGCCATCGGCGACGGCATGACGTGCACCGGAGGCCATTGGGGGTGCGCCGTGCACCCACCCCTCGGAGGGCCGGGCGTCTGCAACCTCGTCTGCCGCGGCGCGACCGCGTATGAGCCGTGCCGCGGCAAGGCGTGCGGGGCCTCGTGCTCCGTCTGCCCGCCGTGGGACACGTCGTGCGTCGAGACCGCCGTGCTCAAGCAGTGCGCCGCCGACGGGTCATGCTCGGCGCAGGCTCCCGCCTGCTCGGTCGGTGACTGCGCGACCGACGCGGACTGCCGGCTCGTCGACGACTACTGCACCGGCTGCGATTGCAGGTCGCTCGCGCCGGGCGAGAGCCTGCCCGCGTGCACGGGGCCGGGGGTCAATTGCTTCGTCGCGCCGTGCGCGAACAAGACGGCCGCGTGCGTCTCGGGCAAGTGCGCCGTGCGCTGAGGGCGACTCACCGCTTCGCGGCGCTGCGATCGAGCTCGGCGTAGTACACCCCGCGCAGCTCTCCCTCGCGGTAGCCGCGGGCTGCGTCGCCCGGGTAGCGCGCCTGGAGCTGCAGATCGACGTCGATCGGGATGGCGGTGCCGTGGCACGTCAGGCACGCCGCCTGCGTCCAGATCGGCTCTGCGTAGCCGAAGCGGCCGCCACCGAGCGGAACGAGGCGCCCCTCGGTCGAGCCCTTCGGGCTGGTCGCGAGCTGCGCCATCACCGGGCCGAGCCACTCCGGCGCAGCGTTGGCGAGGTTGCGCAGCTTGGCCGACGTACGCCCCACGCGGACGCCCCCTTGCGAGTGCTCGATCGCGAGCGCGGGCGCGCGGCTGGCGCACACCTCGATGGCCTCGACGGGGCCCTTCGCGATCGCCGCGCCAAGCTCGGCCTTGAGCGCCGTGCGGTAGCCGGCGACCGCGCCCTGAGCCCTCGCGGCGACCATCGCGTCGTCCACGCGCGGGGCGAGCTTCGAGCAGGCGACGAGGGTGAGGGCGGTGAGGGCGAAGGTGGTGGCGTGGAGGCGCATGGGGTCACCTGAGGGGTCGCGAGCACGGCGGGCCGAACGAGGACGGCGGGAGCGGGCTGCGGAGGAGCGACATGAGGGGAGAATGCGGAGTGGCAGCCTCGCGGCGAGGCCGCCGGGATCACCACGCGCGGAGGTCTACCCGAGAGCGCGCTCGATGTCGAAGCTGGGCACTGCATCCGCTGGGAGCGACAGCCGCGAC
>CAITLX010000431.1 GCA_903893335.1 uncultured delta proteobacterium
ACCTCGACCTCGACAAGCCGCAGGCGCCGACCAAGAGCGGCCTCGAGCTGGTCGCGAAGTGGGAGCAGGTGCAGCTCTCGTACGCGAGCGCCGATCGCAAGGGGAGCCCCGACGCGCGCTCGCCCGACGGCGACATCAAGGCCAACGCCTTCGCGCTCGGCGCCAACTACTGGGCGTCACGCAACGTGCGGCTGAGCGCGAGCTACACCTATTACTTCTTCCCGGGCAGCGAGCCCGCCTCGCAGCAGACGTCCGACCAGCGCGCGCTCGCGCCGGCGCAGGGGCTCGCGAAGGGCGTCGACGACGCGACGCGCGCGTCGGGCCACTCGCTGCACGAGATCATGTTCCGCCTCGGCGTCGCGCTCTGAGCGACGCGCACGCGAAAGGTCAGTCGCGTCCCCACGCGCTCGGCGCCGGGCCCATGACGAAGGCGAGCGAGCCGCCGGCGGCGAGGTCGGCGTGCCTCAGCTCGGGCTTCGTCAGGGGCGCGCCGTTGAGCGTCGCCGACTGCACGTAGAGGTTGTCGGTGGACACCGCCGGCGCGTCGATGGTGAACACGCCGCCGGGCACCTTCACGTCGAGGTGCGGGAAGAGCGGCGCGCCGACGATGTAGAGGTCGGTGCCGACCAGCGGGTAGATGCCCATCGAGGCGAAGACGTACCAGGCCGACATCGTGCCGCCGTCGTCGTTGCCCGGCAGCCCGTTGGCCCCCGCGCCGTAGAGCGCGCGCGACGCCCAGCGCACCCACTTCTGGGTGAGGTCGGGTCGGCCGAGGCGCGCGAACATCCAGCCCGCGTGCATGTCGGGCTCGTTGGCGGCCCAGTAGTAGGGGCGCGGCGCGTTCGAGGTGAGCGGCGCGTTCGGGTCGAGCGACTCGTGGTCGATCTTGCCCAGCTCGAAGAACTGCTCGAGCTTCGCGATGACGGCGTCCTTCGAGCCGAACGCGGCGACGAGCCCGTCGAGATCGTGCGGCGCGCCCCAGAGGCTCTGCCACGCGTTGGCCTCGTCGAAGAAGTCCGACTGGCGCTGGGGCAGCCCGCGCGGCGTCGCCCAGGTGCCGTCGGCGTTCTTGCCCCAGAGGAAGCCGTCCTTCGGGTCGAAGAGGTTGCGCCAGCCGTGCGAGCGCTCGACGAGCGCGGCCTGGTCGGCGGTGTTGCCCGTCGCGCCCGCGAGCACCGCGAGCGCGACGTCGTCCTGCGCGTACTCGAGCGTGAGCGAGACGCTGCTGCCGCGCGACGCGTCGACCCAGCCGTGCGCGAGGTAGTTCGGCGCGACGTCGCCGCGCCCGCCGCGCCCGCCGGGCGGCGTGGTCGCGTCCATCGCGGCCGCGCGCATCGTGGCGTACGCGCCCGCGAGGTCGAAGTCGCGCATCCCCTTGAGCCACGCGTCGGCGAGCACGACCTCGGCGCTCGCGCCGATCATGGTGCCGGCCTCGCCCGTCGCGATGGGCCACTTGGGGAAGAAGCCGCCGTCCTGGCTCATGCGCACCAGCGAGCGCACCGCGTCGCGGTCGTGGTCGGGGGCGACCAGCGCGTACAGCGGGTGCAGCGTGCGGTACGTGTCCCAGAGCGACAGGTCCGAGACGTAGCGAAACGACGCGTCCTGGTGCGGCTGCGCGTCGAGGCCGACGAAGGTGCCGTCGCGATCGCCGAGCCACGAGGGCATGACGAACGCGTGGTAGAGCGACGCCTCGAGCATCGCGCGCTCGACCGCGTCGCCGCCGGTCGGCGTGACGAGCGAGGTCAACGTCGCCCACTCGGCGGCCGTCGCGGCGCGCGTGGCAGCGAAGTCCCACGCCGGAAGCTCGGCGGCGAGGTTCGCCGCGGCGCCGGCGGCCGACACGAGCGAGAGGCCCACCTGAAGCTCGACCGTGTGCGAGGCGGCGAGATCGAAGTCGAGCACGAGCCCGACGCCCGCGCCGCTCGCGGCGAGGTCGCTCGCGGGCGCGCCTGCGTCGTGCCAGGTCGACGCCGTCGTCCAGGGCGTCTTCGTCTTCAACTCGAAGTAGACGTCGTAGCCGCCGAAGCCGCCGCTCATGCCGCCGACGCTGTGCAGGCGACCGCGCACGCGCTGCTCGGCCGGCGCGAGCGTGACCTCGGCGTCGCGCACCGAGCCCCCCTCGAGGTGGTGATCGAGATCGACCACGAGGTGCGCGGTGGTCGCGGGCGCGGGGAAGGTGTGGCGGTGGTGCGCGGCGTGCGAGGTCGCCGCGATCTCGACCGCGATGCCGCTCGCGTCGAGCGTCGTGCCGTAGAAGCCGGGCTCGGCGTGCTCGTTGGCCTTGGTGAACTTCGAGCCGTAGTCGGACGCGTGCGTCTTGCCCGCGTCGAACGCGAGCGTGGGCATCACGCCGAGCACGCCGTAGTCGGTCGCGCCCGTGCCGTGCAGGTGCATGTGCGAGAACGCGAGCACCGTGTCGTCGTCGTACCAGTAGCCGCTGAAGTGCTGGAACCCGATGGTCCCCCACGGGCCGCTCGTGTCGGCGCCGACCTTCGCCATGCCGTGCGGCGCGGTCGCGCCCGCGAACGCGCTGCCGAAGTTGAAGCCGAAGCCCCCCGAGCCGATGAACGGCGCCGAGAGCGCGGGCCCGGCGGGGGGAGGCGGCGGCGCGAAGCCTGCGTCGCCGTCGGGCGCGTCGTCTGCGGGGGCGTCGAGCGTCGCGTCGGCGGCGGCGTCTGCGCCGGCGTCGTCGGTCGAGCCAGCCGGCGCTGCATCGTCGGAAGACGAGCAGGCGGGCACGAGCGAGGCGAGCGCGGCGGCGACGAGCAGGGAACGCGACATGTGCCTCATGCGACCGAGCGGCGGCGCTCGTGTCAAGGCGGCGCCCGTGCGCGGCGCGCGCGTCAGTCGGTGCAGGGTGGCTTGGGCGCCGTGCCGGCGAGGCCGATGGTGTGCGGGCAGTGCATGACCGAGTCCTGCGTCGCGGCGTTCGCGTGGTAGACGCGGCACTGGACCGAGTTGCCCGACTTGATCGCGGTCGTGTAGCTGCCCTTGTCGGGGAAGGTCGCGCACTCCGCGAGGCACGCGTCGCGGTTGTCGAGCCACTGCTCGCCGAACTGCGCGGGGCAGACCTTCTGCACGAGCAGGCAGAACGCGTCGCAGTTGGTGCCGCACGCCGCGCCGCCGTCGGGCGTGGGGGAGCCGCCCGCCGGGCCCGCCGACGCGCACGTGAGCGAGGGCTCGCCGGTGTTGAGCGCCTTCACCGCGGCGTCGATGCGGCACGCGAGCGTGTTGCCCGTGGGGTTGTCGGCGGTGCCGACCGGGATGCGCGCGCACACGTCGAGGCACACCTTGCCCGTCTCGTACTGCTTGTCGGTCGCGTCGCAGCCGCTGCCGACCGCGTCGCAGTAGGTCGGGCAGTCGAGCGCGATCGCGGCGTCGCCGCCGGACTCCGCCTGCGCGTCGGCCCCTGCGTCGGCCCCGCCGCCGCCCGCGCCGAACGTCGGGTCGAGCGTGCGGTCCTCGAGCCCGACCACCTGGCTGCACGCGAGCGCGCCTGCTCCGACGAGCGCGACGAGCGCGAGGAGATTCCTGGCGCCCATCAGAAGCCTCCTCGGAGCACGAGGCCCGCCGAGGTCGAGCCTGCGGTCGGCGCGAGCGCGAGCGCGGCGCCGCGTGACGTCGGCGCCGTCAGCCAGAGCGCGACGCCGCCGGCCAGCGCGACGCCGCCGACGGCGAAGGCCAACGTCGAGGTCGTGGCAGCCCGCTTCGCGTCGTCGCCGAGCGAGACGCCCTGCGCGTCGCACAGCGTAGGGCGATCGGCGCGGCAGTGATCGCTCGCGTCGGCGTTCTTCGACCTCGCTTGCAGGCCGAACAGCGTGCCGACCACCGCGCCCGCGACGCCGACCCCTCCGGCGACGAGCGCCCAGGTGCGCTGCGAGCCGCCGGTCGGCTCGGGCGCAGCCGCAGGCGCGACAGCGGGGCTCGCGGGAGCGGCTACGGCCGGCGGCGCGGCGGCGGGGTCGAGCGCAAGCTCGGGCACGCTCACCTTCGTCTCGCCCCCCTTCGCGGCGATGTCGAGCGTCGTCGACCAGCCCTTGCGCCCCGGCGCGCTCGCCTCGATGCGGTGCGTGCCCGGGTCGATGGGGATCGGCGCCCCCCAGAGCGCGGGCACGACGGGCTCGCCGTCGCGCCGCACCTCGAGGTCACGCGCGGAGGCGCCCGGCGCCACGCTGACGACGATGCGCGCGAGGCGCGGCTCGAGCGCGGAGGCCCGCTTGCGCGCGACCGCCTCGCGCTCGGCCTGGCCCGCCGCCTTCGCGGTCGACTCGGCCTCGCGGAACGTCGCCCACGCGCTCGCGGTGCGACCGAGCTTCTCGTAGCAGTCGGCCAGGTAGAGCAGCGTGCCGATGCCGGGGTCGAGCCTCTGGCTGTCCTCGAAGCTGTGGCAGGCGGCCTCGGTCTGGCGCGAGGCAAGCTGCTGCCGGCCTCGGTCGAACAGCGTCTCGGCCGCAGCCTTGCCCTGCGCGAGCGCGGGGCGGGGAGCGAGGCAGGCGGCGGCGAGCGCGAGCGCGCTCATCGCGTGGAGGGCAGGTCGTGTCATGCGGGTTCTCGATGCGTGCGCGCCGGGCGCTTGCCTACTTGCGTCCCCCGAAGCTGCTCGTGTCGGGCGTCGCGGGCTGCGGCGCGGGCGGCGCAGCCGGCCGAGGCCCCGGCGGGAGGCGTCGCGGAGGCGCCGTCCACGCAGCGGGGGGCGACGCGCGCGGCGGCGCGCTCGCGTCGGCGCTGGCGGTCGGTGCGATCGCGACCGCAGGCTCGGGCGTCACGGGCTCCGGCGTAGGCGCCGTCGCCTCGCCGCCTTCGAGCACGGTGCAGCGGCGGTTGAAGTCCTCGAACGACTCGTTCCCACCAGGCTCGTCGCAGCTGCCCTGCGGCTGCGCGGCGGGCGCCTCACCAGCGACCGGCTCGAAGAACTCGTCGATGCGCCCGAGGTAACGCGCGGCGCGGCGCTGCGCGAGGATGTTCGGCAGCCGACCGTCCGGGTCGATGTCGCCGGCGTCGATCACCTCCTGCAGCAGCGCCCGGTAGAGCGCGCGGTCCTGGAGCGCGACGGCGACGAGCTGAGCCTCGGTGACGAGGAAGAGCAGGTTCTTGCGCTGCGTGAGGCGAATGGCCTCCTCGAACTCAGTCTTGGCGACCTCGGGCTGCCCACCGACCGCGGCCGGAATCGTCGCGAGCAGGCCCGCGTGCAGCGCGATGGGCGCGTAATTGTAGTAGCTGCGATCGAGCTGGAGGATGCGGTTCGAGAGCTCGCGCACGAATTCGAGATCGGCGACCGCGTTCATCTGATTGCGGTTGACGCCGATGTAGCGCGCCCAGTTGTAGGCGCACCAAAAGAGGATCGGCGCTTGGTCGGCGTCATCGAACGTCGCGAGATAGCGCTTCCACGAGTCGATGCCGCGCGAGTACGCGCCCTGCGCGCCGCCGTCCTCGTCGTTCCAGATCGTCATCATCTCCATCGAGACTTCCTTGCCGCGCGCGTAGGCCATC
>CAITLX010000432.1 GCA_903893335.1 uncultured delta proteobacterium
CGGCCGGGGGGCGGCGGCAGCACGAGCAGCAACCCCGAACGCCTGGAGAGCCGTGAGCACCCGCAGCATCGCCTTCTACGGAAAGGGGGGCATCGGCAAGACGACCATCGCCGCGAACCTGAGCGCGGCGCTCGCGGGCGGCGGGCAGCGGGTGCTGCACGTCGGGTGCGACCCCAAGCACGACTCCTGTTACCAGCTGGTCGACCGGCGCGAGGTGCGCACCGTGATGGACGCCCTGCAGGCGGCCGACGGCAACCCGCTCACGCGCGAGCAGCTCGTCATGCGCGGGCGGGTCGGCGTCGACTGCATCGAGACGGGTGGCCCCGAGGCAGGCGTCGGCTGCGCAGGGCGGGGCATCACGAAGATGTTCGAGGTGCTCAGCGAGGTGCGGCTGGTGTTCGACGACTACGACACCGTCGTCTTCGACGTGCTCGGTGACGTGGTGTGCGGCGGCTTCGCCGCGCCGATGCGCCTCGGGCACGCGCGCGAGGTCTACATCGTCGTGTCGGGCGAGGTCATGGCGATGTGGGCCGCGAACAACATCGCGCGCGCAGTCGTGCGCTACCAGCGCAGCGGCGTCGCCCTCGGCGGGCTCATCGCGAACCTGCGCAACGTGCCGGGCGAGCTCGACACGCTCGCGCGGTTCTCCGACGCGCTCGGCGCGCCGCTCTTGCCCCCCATCCCGCGCGACGACACCAACAGCCTCGCCGAGCGGGTCGCGAAGACGGTGATGGAGCACGCTCCCGAGTCGGCCGCCGCGGACGCCTACCGCCGCCTGTTCGCGCGCATCGCGCAGACGACGCCCGCGACCTGCGTGACGCCGACGCCGATGGACGACAACGGGTTCGAGGCCTTCCTCTCGAACGTCCGGTCCGGGGCCACGGCGTGAACGCCCACCAGCCCGACGAGTTTCTCCCCTGGCTCGCGCGCGCCCTCTCGCACGGAGGGCTCTGGCAGTGCGACCGGGTGCGCTGCCGCGCGGACGGGAGCCTGGGGTTGTCGCTGCGCAGGGCGAGCCGCGAGGTCGGGGTCGTCTGGCGCCTGGACGACGCGGGTTCGACGCCAGGCGGGGCGATCGAGCTCGAGGTGGCTGGCTCGGTGGCGCCGGACGAGGCCGAGCCGCTGCTCTCGCACCTCCGGCTGCGCGTCGCGCTGCTGCTCGAGCGGGGCACGCCCCCGCTGCTGCGCAGGCGCGACGCGGGCCCGCCGGCGATCGTGCTCGACCCCGAGCTGCTCCGGTCGGTGCGCGAGCTGCTCGATCCAGGCGAGACGCGCTGTGGGCCGTACACGTTCGTCGGAGTCGAGCACGACGGCGAGGGGCTGCGCCTGCTGTTCCGCGCGCCGCAGGGGGAGCTCGCGCTCCACCTGCGCTCGGCAGAGCGGCCCGGCGGCAGCCGCGTCGTCGCGCAGATCGGACCGCTGGTGCTGCAGGCCACGTCGCTCCGAGGCGCCGCGGCCGAGGCGGTCGCGCACTATGTGGCGTTCGTGCTGCGGCGGCGCATCGCCGAGGGGGCCCTCCTCACGCGCCGCGCGGTCGCCGCCGCGGGGGCCGAGGCCCGGCTGCGCGAGGAGTCGTCGTTCCTCGACGAGCGCTACACCGACGAGATGCTCGCGTTCGAGACGCTGTTCGACGCCGGCGACGACGTCTCGTGCGTCACGGAGCTCGAGCGCGAGTGCCTGCATTGCATTCCCAATGTCTGTGGCCCCATCGAGGCGTCGCGGCGTGCCGGCAGCGAGGTGCCTCCGAGCGTCGGCTTTCGGCGCCAGTTCCGCTCCACCGCGCCCACCGACACGCAGGTCGTGCTCTCCGACGGCGAGGAGCGCTTCACGAGCCTCGCTGCCGAGCAGGCCGAGCGGAGTCCGCGGTTGCTGGTCGCGTTCTCGTCCTGCCTCTCGCGGATGCTCGGCGACGACACCGAGCGCGCGGCGGCGCGCATCCACGCCGCGACCGGCGTGCCGACCATCTACCTCGACGGGAGCGTCAGCTCGAATGACAACTACCCGCTCGTCTGGCGGCGGCTGCTCGAGCAGTTCCCGAGCGCGGTGGAGCGGAGCGCGGAGCCGTCCGTCAATCTGATCGGCTTCGGGCACCGGCGAACCCGCGCCGTGCCCGAACTGACCGCCACGCTCGCGGCGGCCGGCGTGGAGGTCAACCTCTCGATCTTGCCCTCGTTCGATCCGCGCACGCTGCCGCGCCTCGGCGCGGCGTGGCTCAACGTGGTCTGTCCGTCGAAGCGGGCGCTGCGCGGCTTCCGCCTCGCCGCCGAGGGCTGTCGGGCTCCCGTGTTCCGCCCCGCGGCGCCGTGCGGGTTTCGCGGGACGCTGCGCTGGATCGACGAGGTGCGGCGGGGCTGCGGCCTCGGTCCGCTGACGCCGGAGCAGGCCGAAGCGCTGACGGGCGCCGAGGGGCCCGCGTGGGAGGCGCTCCGCGCCCAGGCGCGTGGGCACCGCGTCGGCGTCGTGCTCCGGCTGGCCGAGCTTGCGCCGGCGGCGGCGCGCCTCAACCGGGGGATTGCCTGGTTCGACGCGCTCGACGAGATGGGCTTCGGGCTCGATCTGCTCGTCGTGGCGGGCGAGCACGAGCGCGCCGAGGCAGAGCGCGCCGGTCGCGGGCTCCTCGGCGCGACGGCCGACGCCGCGCGCCACCGCGTGCGCTGGGTGGGCGAGGGGAGCGACGCGCTGGCCCTCGCGCTGCGCGAGGGGGAGTTCTCGCTCGTGCACAGCGATCGCTACCGCGACCGGCGGGTCACCACCGCCGGGAAGGTGCCCTTCTCGATCGCCGACTTCGAGCTCGGCTTCGAGGGATCGCGCAGATCGCTCGAGCGGCTGGTGCACGCCTGTCGGCTGCCGTTCTACGCGCGCTACCGCGCCCACCTCGACGACCGCGCCGCGCCTCACGCATGAGCCACACCGAGTACCCGACGACGCCCGGCTTCTTCGAGGGCCTCTTGCTCGCCATCGCGGGGGTGCCCGACGCGTTCGTGCTCCACGACTCGCCGGGCTGCATCCTCGAGAAGGCCGACAAGGTCGGGGCCAAGCACGATCTTCGCTCGACGCTGCTCGAGAGCAACGGGCGGCACAGGTGGCTCAGCTCGGAGCTGAACGATCGCGACCTCGTGTTCGGCACCGAGAAGAGCCTGCGGGGCGCCGTGCTGCAGATCGCGCGGTCGGTGCGCCCGGGGGTGCTGCTGCTCTCGCAGTCGGCCATCGCCGTCGTCGCCGGCACCGACGCGGACGCCATCGCGCGCGACCTCGAGGACGAGACCGGCCTCGCCATCGCCACGGTGCGGTCGGCGCCGCTGTCGGGCTGCCACCTCGACGGCTTCGCGAACGCGGCCGAGGCCCTCGCGCGCAACGTCGAGCTTCGCGCGGGTGAGCCGGTCGCCGGTAGCGTCGCGGTCATCGGGTTCCCCCTCACGCGGCTCGAGGCGGACGACGAGGCCAACCTCGCAGAGCTCGCGCGGACGTGCGAGGCGCTCGGGCTCACGCCCGCTTCGGTGTGGTTCGACGGCGACACGTCGGCGTCTCTGTCGCGGGTCGCGCGCGCCGAGCACCTCCTCGCCTTGCCGTACGCGCGAGGCGCGGCTGGCGTGCTGGGCGCGAGGCTCGGGCGCCCCGTCCTGCCGGTCGAGCTGCCCATCGGCCTCGGCGGCACCGAGCAGTGGGTGCGCTCGCTGGGCGAGGCGACCGGGCGCTCGACCGAGGCCGAGGCGTTCATCGCGCGCGAGCTCGACCTCGCGGTGCCGCGCCTCGAGTGGGCGATCCCGCGCGGGCTGCTGCACCGGAGCGTGGCCATCGTCGCCGACCCACACCTGGCGCCGGGGCTCGTGTCGTTCGCGGCGGAGCTCGGCCTGCGGGTGCGGCTGGTGGGGCTGCACGCGCGCGATCGCCAGGCAGCCGCGCCGGTCGAGCGGGCCCTCGCGGCGGTGGGCCAGGCGGCCCCGGTGCTCGTCGATCCGTCGTTCCCCGAGCTCGAGCGCCGCTGGGCCGAGCTGCACGCGCGCGGCGAGCTCGATCTCGTGATCGGCACGAGCAACGAGCGCGACGCGGCCAAGGCGTTGCGCGTGCCCTACCTCGAGCTCGGCTACCCCTCGCTCACGCGCCACGCGCTCACGCCGTCGCCGACGTGGGGCTTCCGCGGCGCGCTCTGGCTCGCCGACGCGATGTTCAACCTGATCGCGGCAGCAGAGCACGGGGCATACTGACGCGGCAGCCGCGCGCGCGTTCGGTCAGACCTCGCGCAGCTTCGCCTCGATCGTGGCGATCTCGGAGACGCCCTCCGAGACGAGCGTGACCTCGTCGGGGCCGCCGACGCCGACGCCGCGCTTGATGGCCTCGGCGAGGAAGACCTGCTTCCACACCGGGCGGTCCTCGATCCAGGTCTCGCTGCCGACCGTGCGCAGGATGGCGAGGCCGACGGCATCGACCGCGACGCGATCGCGCCCGAGCACCACCATGCGGGTATCGACCACGTCGCCCGGAGGCGTCGGCCCGCCGGTCGTGCGGCTCACGAAGGCGTCCATCACGTTGAGCACGGGGGAGAACGCGAGGTTCATCTGCGCGAACATGCGCTTCTGGCGATCGGGGTCGGTGTCGTTCTTCGGGCTGTTGTGCACCTGACCGAGCCGCACGTCGGGGTGGACGTAGCCGAAGAGGTTCTTCATCGACATCGTGAAGACGGCGATGCTGTGGGTCTTGAGCGCCGGCACGTTGATGAAGTGATCGACCTCGGAGAGGATCTTCGGGATGCGGATCGGCGCCTCGTAGTCCACCGCGCCCGGCGGCTGCACCTCGACCCACGGCTCGTCGTCGAGCGGCAGGAAGGTCGCGCCTGCGGCGTCGAGGTAGTCCTTCATGCTCTTCGCGCCGCCCTCGTAGAACTTGAGCTCGAAGAACGCGCGCGTCTTGAGCCCCGAGACGGCCCGCTCGGCGACGATGACGTCGGCGGCGCCGGCCGCGTAGCACTGGCGCACGAGCTCGACGAGGACCCCGGGGCTCGTCGTGTCGGGCGGCTCCATCGGCCCGGTGAAGTTGGGCTTGAGCAGCACGCGTTGGTTGGGCTTGATGAACGTGAGGCCGTTCATCAGCGCGAGCCCGCGCGCGACCGCGGCCTCGCGCGTGTCGGCGCGCACGACGACCACGCGCCCCTGCGGCACCGCGTCGAAGCCTGGGGGAGGTGAGCCGACTCCGGCTGCCGGCGCGGCGTCGTCGGCTCCCGCGCAGCCGCCGAGCGCGGCCGAGGCGCCGAGCCCCGCGGCGGCGGCGATGAAGTCGCGTCGGTTGGGCGACGGGCTCGTGGCGGGATCGCGGCGGTCGGGGTCGTTCATCGGTGCCTCCGCGCGCGAGACTACCGGTCGCGCGCGCGGAGCGGGCGAAGATGCTTGACGCGGCGACAGCGGAATTTGATAACCAAAGTCATGAGTCGCCCGATCGCCAGGTCTCGAGCCCGGCGCCGACGGGCGTTCGCGGCGCTCGGCGCGGCGGCCGCCGTCCTGGGATTCGCCGGCACGGCCGCGGCGGTCGACAAGTTCGAGATCCAGGTCTACGGGCCCGACGTCAACGCCCCCGGCCATGTCGGCCTCGAGGTGCACACGAACTACACCCTGCGCGGGGCGCAGGCGCCCGCGTACGAGGGGGAGATCCCCGCGAACCACGCGGCGCGCCTCACGCTCGAGCCAGCGCTCGGGCTGACCGAGTGGGCCGAGCTTGGCGCCTACTTCCAGACGATGGCGGCGCCCGACGAGGGGGCGCGCTTCGCCGGGGTGAAGCTGCGCCTCAAGACGGTCGTCCCGCGGCGGTTCACCGGGAAGTTCTTCGTGGGGCTCAACGTCGAGGTGGGGCGCGTGCCGCGCGCCGTCGAGGACGCGGGGTGGGCCAACGAGTTTCGTCCGATTGTCGGGTACGACGACGGATGGGTGCTCATCGACGTCAATCCCATCATCGGCTATGCGCTCTCGGGCGACGACAGGCTCGCCCCCGAGCTCGAGCCGGCGGGCAAGCTCGCGCTCAATACCCAGCTCGGCTTCATGGTGGGCATCGAGTACTACGCCGGCATTGGCAGGTTGTCGGCCCTGCCGGCGGTGCGCGAGCAGGAGCACCTCGGCTTCGTCACGCTCGACCTCGCGCCGCCGAAGGGCTCCGCCGACGACGCGGGGGCGTGGGAGCTCAACGTCGGGGTGGGGCACGGGTTCACCGACGGCACGCCGCAGGATTGGATCGCGAAGTCGATCGTGGGTCGAGCCTTCTGACCTGCGGCGCTGCGCGCGCTCGTCAATCGGCGGACGCGTCGGCAGGCTCGCACCAGGCGCCTGCGTCGGCCGTGAGGTCGACGCCGTTGGCGCACTCGTTCTCGGGGGCCTGCGCGTAGTGCGCCCGCACGAAGACCCCGAAGGCCTCGGCGTCGAAGCAGGTCGCGCGCAGCGTCCAGGTCCAGGCGCTCGCGGCCCAGCGGGTCGTCAAAGCGGGGTCGGGGGCCATGACCACGCGCCGCGCGACGCCCGCGCC
>CAITLX010000433.1 GCA_903893335.1 uncultured delta proteobacterium
CGCTTCCTCGTGTCCGACGGCGGCCCCACCCTGCGTCCAGCAGGGTGCCGAGCAAGACAACCCCGTCGCTCGGATGAAAGCCCCCATGCACCACGCGACGCGATCTCCCGTCACCCGCCACTTCACCGCGCGCGCGCAGCACCGCGGACTTCGCGGCGACGTCCTCGACTTCGTCCTCGGGTACGGCGTCGAGGTCGAGGCCGCCGACGCGCACAGCTACACGGTCGTCGAGAAACTGCTGCCTGCCGACCTCATCGGCGCCCCCATCGTGCGCCGGGCGCGCGAGTGGGTCGTCGTCACCAGCCGCGACGGCGTGCTGATCACCTGCTACCGCCGCAAGGCCGCCGCTCGCTTCCTCAAGGTGAAGAGCGAGCGGCGCTACGGCTTGGCACGGCGCGCCTCGAGGTCGTCGGCGACGCCGCTCGACGACGGCGCGGTGCACGCGCCGCCCTGGGCCCACTGACCACCCTCACAAGGATTGCACATGAAGACCCCGCCTGAGCCCCAACCCATCCAGATCGAGGACGCCCGCTTGATTCGTGCCATTGCGGCTGGCGACGCGATGCCGCGCGACCCCGACGACGCGCGCAACAGCCTCGCGCGCCTCTGCCGGCTCGCGGCGGGGGGGCAGCTGGGCCACGGGTGCTACACGTCGTGGAGCGTCGGGAGCTGGCTCGGAGGCAACCTCGACGTCTTCGTCGAAGCGTGCGAGCGAGTGGGCGGCCGCAGCCGGTGCGACGTCCTGCGCGAGCTCGGAGTGGTCGAGTGGCGGTCGGTGGCGACCAGCGAGCTCGTCCGACGCTGCTCGGCGCTTGCCCTCGACCCGCCGTCGTTGCCCGACGACGCTCCCGAGGCGCTGCGAGCCGCCGTCCGCGAAGAGCACGCCGAGGTGCGCAAGCGGGCGCATCGGCCCCCGCTCCTCATCGACCTCGCGCGTCCGCTCGAGGAGCGCTGGAGGGCCTACCTGGCCGACCAGGCGCACATCGCCGCGCTCGCGAAGTACTTCGGGGCTCGGTTCCCCGCAGCCGACGGTCACCTGCTCGTGACCGCCCTCGACGAGCTCGAGGTCGTTCGCCGCGAGGAGATCCTGCAGGTGATGGGCGAGTCGCGCCGCCCCGCGTGGCGCTGGTTCGCCTCGACGTACCTGGCCCGTGGGCGTGAGGGGGGGTGAGCATTCGCAGACACACCTCGTCTCGCGCAGCGGATAGGATGGGCGTGGGGGCGAGCCGAGGAGGAGCAAGTGCGATTCGTGTTCATCCGGCACGGGCACTACGAGCACCCGAGTGACAGGGCTGCCAAGGTCCGCGCGTCGCTGACCTGCGAGGGGCGTGCGGCGGCGCGCGAGGCGGGAGAGTTCCTGCGAGCGCACGGAATCGTGCCGGACGTCGCGTGGCGTACGCCGCCCGAGCGCACGCGCGAGACGCTCGCGATCGTGCTCGAGGTGCTCGAGGCGGCCTGTCCGCTTCGCGTCAGCGCTCACGGCTTCGCGCGGAGCGCGTCCGCCGTCGAGATCGGAGCGAGGGTCGACGGCTGGGCGGGTGATCGAGGCCCTGCGGGGTGCGATCTCGTCTTCGTGGGGCACGGCGAACAGCAGGTTGCGCTGCTGCGCGAGCTCGGCGGGCCTGCGGTCCCGAGGCGCAACCGCGCGACCGTCCTCGTCTACGACCGCGACGCCGCCGGTGAGTGGATCGTCGGCCCCTGCTTCGTCGGCAGATGAGGTTCGGGGCGGACGGAGAAACGTCCGGGCGCCTGTCCGATGATCGGGGCAGCGTGCGTCTTCAATGCCATGAGCCAGCCCACGCCTCCCACCACGCACGTCTCCCTCGCGGAACACGGCGCGGCTCGCCTCGATGGCGCTGCCGCGCTCCTCGCCGTCTTGCTCGCGTCGATACCCGATGCCGAGGGGTACGTCGCCTCCAGCGTCTTCGAGCGCGGCCCGGACCCGGTCCCGTGCGCGACGGACGCGCAGCTCCGAAAGGCGGTGCTTCGCAAGCTCGGAGCCATCGCGGTGCAGCGCGGGCCCGGGGGACTCTGTTGGGTGCTCGACGACGCGCGCGCGAGCGGCGAGCGCGTGCTCAAGCTGGCGCGTAGCGTGTGGGGAACGCTGCTCGATGCGCCGTCGTACCGGATGGACGCTGCGCGCATCTCGACCGTCGCGGGGGATGGCGACGGCGCGGTGGGGCTGCTGCGCCTGCTGGGGCTCGTGGCTGGAGTGCAGCGCGCGGGGGGAATCCGCGTGTCTCCCGCGCTGCTCGGTCCCGACGCAGAGGTCGCTGACGAGGTCGCGCCCGATGACGCCGAGGCGGGCTCGGAGACGCACGAGGCGCAGTACTACGACGCGGTCGCCAGCGTGCTCGCGCAGTCCGGTTGCTCCACGACGGTGACGGGGCGCGCGCAGCGCGGCGCCGGCGAGTGGAGCACGCCCGACGTCGTCGGCTGGTACGTGCAGCCCACTCAGAGCCTCATCGTGCCCGTGGTGCGCGCGCTCAGCGTAGAGGTGAAGCACGAGCTCACGCGGCTCGGCATCGCAGAGGCCGCGTCGCACCGGCGCTTCGCCCACTACGCTTACGTGGCGGTCCCGGTGGCCCGCGTCGACCTCGACGCCGACCTCGTCGCGGAGTGCCAGCGCCAGGGCGTCGGCCTCATCTGCCCCTCGCAGCGAGGCAGTCGTTCGTTCTACGTGCAGTTCGACCCGCCGTTTCACCGCCCCGACGAGGAGGAGGTCGACGCGCTGCTCGCCTCGTTCCGCGCCTCCACCGGAGAGCCGCTCGCCGAGGTCGTCGCCCGCGAGGTTCGCAAGGCGATGCGCCACCTGTTCGGGTGAGCGCGCTCGCGCTGCTCGTCGCCGAGTTCGGCCGTGAGCTCCACCGCGGCGCGCCCGGTTGTGCCAGGCGTCGGCGACCCCTCACCGCGCGACGCCACGCAGCCGTCGCGCGAAGGAGCCGAGCGCTCATTTGCCACGAGACGCGCGGCTGCTTGGGCCGTCGCCCATTGGACGGGCGTGAGCATTGGAGCGTCGACGTTGGGCGCGTGGACGACCGAGCCCCGTGGAAACTCGACCTCGTCGAGCTGGTACTCCTCCGCGCAGAGCACGACCATCGAGATGCCGGCAGCGGCGAGCGTGCCGCCGGGTGGCGGCCTCGAGCCTTGCCAGAGCCCCGGGGCGAGCTCGTCTGCGTCGAGCGCCGCGCCGGAGCGTCTGCCCGCCCCTCTCGCCCTGCGCCCGCGTGGCCGCCCCCACCCTCGACGGCTCGTCAGCTCTTCGCGCCTGCGCGCATGTGCTCGACGAAGACCGCGACCGCCGTCTGGGCCATGGAAACCAGGCGACGAACCAGCGCCCCGTCGGCCGAGTCGACGTCGGTGACGAGCGTCTCGACCAGCACCCACGCGTTCTCGTTCTTGATCAGCACGCGCGTGCACTTGCACGAGGAGGAGACCTCCTCGGCCGCCGCGCGGGCGCGCTCCTCCTCGTCCGCCGAATCGATCGACCAGAAGTTGGGGAAGAGCACGCGGAGGTACGACGGGTCACCCTCGTCGAAGACGAGGCAGTAGGACCTCGCCTCGCACTTGAAGAAGAGGTCGCCGTCGCTGTCCGGGTGGACGCTCCCATACCCGTCGTCGAGCAGCGTCGTGTGGCAGCGAGCGCGAAGTGCAGCGAGGTCTTTGGCGTTACGAAGCATGGTGGTTTGGTCTCCTCAGTCCGAAGACGGGGCAGCGCCGATCGCTCTGACGCCCTCCCTTCACCCCCCGCCCTCGCGCTCCTGCTCCGCCATCCAGAGCCACGCGCGGAGCACGCCCTGCGCGACGGGATCGACGGCGCGCAGGTGCGCCAGGTCGATCCCGTCGGCTGCGAGGTCGGGCTTCTCGCGCAGGGCGCGCAGCACGTGGGGCGTCGTCGGGTGCCTACGGACCGCGGCCTCGATGCCCGCTGGGGGCTGCTCGACCTCCGCGACGCCGTCGCGGACCTCCGCGTACACCACATACGTCTCGATGCACGCACTGTGGACGCTCGAGGCGGCCGCGTGCGCCGCCCACGCCATGCGCGCGCTCGACGGCTCGAGCCAGGCGCAGACCCCGAGCAGCTCGGAGGCGACGTTGCGCACGTCGAGCGCGAGCGCGAGGCGCATGAGCGCCGGCGAGTCGGACGCGCGCTCCGAGAGCCACGCCGCCAGAGGGCCCGACACGCCGTACAGGTCGAGGGGCGTCGAGCCCGCGACGACGATCTCCAGGCTGTGCGCCGCGACGTCGCCGACGAAGCCCACCGGGGTCAGCAGGTGGAGCATCCCGCTGGCGCGCGCCGCGAGCGCGGCGTCGTGCGTCGCGCCGAGGTCGTCGGCGACGCTGGCGAAGCCGGCGGCGAGGGCCACGCGGATCTCGGCGTCCGCCCCCACCGCGAGGTCGCGGAAGAGCGTGCTCCAGCCGAGTGAGCGCAGCTGCGCGGCGTCGAGCGTCGGC
>CAITLX010000434.1 GCA_903893335.1 uncultured delta proteobacterium
GGTCGCGCGCCTCGCCGTGCGTCTGGAAGCTCGCCCAGGCGCCGCGCATCGCCGCCGCGACGGGGCCGGCGAGCGCGGGGCCCTCGAGCGTGAGCGTCGCATCGGTGGCCGACGGCGCGCGCGTCGCCACGGTGCGCGCCGCGTAGGGGCCGAGCGCGGTGAGGTCCTCGACCGAGGCGGCGACGACGAGGAACCCTCCGACCACGCCGAGCGCGAGGCTGCCAGGGCCGGGCGACGAGCCAGGGGGGCCGACGAGCGTCACGCCCGAGGCGGCGTCGTCGCGCCTCCACCATCCACCGGCGTCGCTGGCGAGCACGTCGGCGAGTCGGATGCCCCCCTTCACGCCGAGCGCCAGGGCAGCGCGGGTCGTCGCGTCGTGCCCGGCGATGGCGCCGAACGCGGGCGCGGTGAGGTCGAGCTGCTCGGCGGCGAGCGGAGGCAGGTCGAGCAGCGTCGCGGCGAGCAGCTGCGGCGAGGTCGGCAGCAGGGCGACCGAGCCGCCCGCGACCTTGCGAAGCGCGGCCCAGGTCGCCGCGGGGCGCGCGAGCACGACCTCGGCGATGAGGTCGGCCGGCGCGGGGACGGGGGGCAGAACGACCGTCGCGGGCGCGGGTGTGGGCTTCTTCGAGCAGCCGGTGGCCGCGAGCGCGCACGCGAGGGCCACGGCGAGGCAGGTCCGCATGGGGGCCGAGGCTACCATGCGCGACGCGTGGTACAGGGACGCTCCCACGCACGAGGAGCGCCCCGATGTTGCGAGTTCGAAAGGCGGCCGATCGCGGCCGAACGCGTCTGCCCTGGCTCGACAGCCGACACACCTTTTCGTTCGCCGACTACCACGATCCGGCGTGCGTCCATTTCGGTCCGCTGCGCGTCGTCAACGACGACCGCGTGAGCGCGGGGCGCGGCTTCGACACGCACCCGCACCGCGACATGGAGATCCTGTCGTACGTGGTCGAGGGGGCGCTCGCGCACGCCGACAGCATGGGCAACGGCTCGACCATCGTGCCCGGCGAGGTGCAGCGCATGAGCGCGGGCACCGGCGTGACGCACAGCGAGCGCAACGCCTCGGACGTCGAGCCCGTGCACTTCCTCCAGATCTGGATCCTCCCCGAGCGCCCGGGGGGCGAGCCGGGCTATGAGCAGCGCGCATTCGCGCCGGCGGCGCGGCACAACGCGCTGTGCCTCGTCGCGTCGCGCGACGGGCGCGAAGGCAGCCTCACGGTGCGCCAGGACGTCGCGATCTGGTCGACGACGCTCGACGCCGGAGCCGAGGTCGCGGTGCCGCTGGCGCATGGGCGCCGCGCGTGGGTGCAGGTCGTACGCGGCGCCATCGACGTGAACGACGTGGTCGCCGAGACCGGCGACGGCGTCGCCGTCGCGGGGGAGCACGACCTCACGTTGAAGGGGCGCGAGCCCGCCGAGGTGCTCGTCTTCGACCTGCCGTGAGCGGCGCGCGCCGTTCAGGGCGCGAGGTGCCACGTCGCGTCGAACATCCCCGCCGCGCGCGCCTTGCCCGGCGCGAGGATGACGCCGCCGCGCGCGGGGGCGACGTCCGCGTCGTACACCATCCAGTCGGGCAGGAGGTCGGGCAGCGCCGCGGCCTGGTAGGTGCCGAGGGGCGTCGTGCCCTCGATGACGAGCACGTAGCGATCGGGGTGGTCGGGGTTGGGGTGGACGAAGGCCACGCCCACGCGGTCGCCGCGCCAGGCGCGCTCGCCCGCGACGACCGCGTCGCCGACGACGCGGAACGGGAGGCGCGGCTCGAGCGCGCGCAGCACGCGGTTGGAGCGCGCGTTGCCGACGAGGACCAGCGCGTGGCTCGCCGCCGTCGCGTCGTCGAGGTCGACGTCGCGGACGATGGGGTAGTCGACGTCGACGCCTGCGCGGACCCGAGCCCAGGCCCGCGCCGTCTCGAGGTTGGCGCGCGTCTGCGCCGGGTCGTCGGTGCCGACGACGAAGACGAGCGGCTCGAGGAACACGTCGCGGATGGGCCCTGCGAGCCCCGCGCGCTTGGCGAGGTCGGCGGCGGCGCGCGGCGCGGCTCCGCGCTCCCAGATCGAGCCCGCCCGGTGCAGCTCGATGGGCTCGCGCGCCGCGAACTTCAGCCGCTGCCCGTCGACGCGCACTTCGGTCGGGCCCGCGGCGTCGAGCAGCGCCGGGTCGCGATCGAACGCGAGCGCCGTGAGCCCCTCGGAGGTCGCCTCGATGCGGCCGCGGCCGACCACGCGCGCGCGCACCTCGCCGAACGCGAGCTGCGCGGCGAGGCCGCGCACGTGCGCCCACGCGGCGTCCGCCCAGCGCAGCGCGTCGGTGCGAAACCGCACCTCGCGCGGGTGCGGCTCGCGACGGTGACCGAGCAGCCAGCGCAGCCCCGCGCCATCGGCGTACGCGCGGCGCCACACGTCGTGGCCCACGTCGGGGTGCTCGTGCTCGATCGGGTAGTGCAGCTCCTCGTAGCGATCGATGAGCACCTGCGAGTGCGCCTCGGGCAGGTCGCGCCGCCCGTGCCAGATGAACATCGGCAGGTGCTGGCCGTTCTCGGCCCACAGCGCGTTGGAGCGGTGCTCGGCGAGCAGGCGCTCCCAGGGCGCGAGCTGCCTGCCCGCCAGGTCTCGGCGGACGAAGTAGCTGTGGTAGCCGCAGAGCGGCGACGCGGCGGCGAAGGCCGAGGGGAAGCGCAGCGCGAGCGCCGCGGCGCCGATGCCGCCCATCGATGGGCCGGTGATGGTCACGCGCTCGTCGTCGACGGGGAAGAAGCGCTTCATCCAGGCGACGACGCGCAGCGTGTCGACCTCGCCGAGCTCGCGGTACATCGCGTTGCCGCGGCCGTTGGGCGCGACCACGAAGGCGTCGACGGGCTCGACCTCGGGCGGGTGGGCGTCCTCCCACTCGCCGTCGCGCGCGGGGTCGTCCTTGCCGAACAGCCAGGCGATCATCGAGAGCGGACGGCCGTTCATGCCGTGTAGGGCGACGACGAGGGGGAGCTTGCGTGTGCTGCCGGGGCGGTACGACGGCGGGACGTAGACGCCGAACGGCTCGGCGTGGTCGTCGAGCGGCGAGGGGATGGCGAAGCGTCGGATGCCGGCGCGCGCGCGGAGCGGGTCGCGTCCGGCTGCGAGATCGTCGACGAGCGCGCGGAGCGAGGCGACCTCGAGCGGCAGCGTGTCGGTGGGCTCGCGCGCGGCGTACGCGCGGCGCACGCGGTCGGCGGCGAACTCGATCGTCGCGAGGGTCACCGCCGCATCGCCGACGAGGCTGGGCGCTGGGCCCGCGAGGAGCGAGCGCGCGCTCTCGGCAGCGGCGAGCGCGGCGCGCGCGGCGGGCTCGTCGGCGACGGTCGTCTCGACGCGACGCCCCGCGGCGTCGGCCACGATGCGCAGCGGCGCGCGCGCGACCTCGCTCGCGTCGATGCGCGGCAGCGCGGCGTCGAGCGCCGGTTCGCCGAGAGGGACCTCGCCGTCGAGCCGGTAGAGCTCGCCACCCTGCGCGCGCTCGGCCACGACGCGGAGCGGCCACGCGACGCCTGCCGGCGAGCCGTCGGGGAACGACGCTCGAAGCCGCGCCTCGTAGCCGTCGGCGCGGATGGCGCGGTCGAGCGTCAGGTCGACCAGATCGCGCGCGAGGCTCGCGGCTGCCTCGTCGTCGGTGCCCGGTAGCTCGAGCGTCGCGCCTCGCGGCGCGCCGAGCGCGGCGTCGACCAGGCGCACGCGCACGGACCATGGGGCGCCTTCGCGCTCGAGCTCGA
>CAITLX010000435.1 GCA_903893335.1 uncultured delta proteobacterium
CCGAGGGGCAGGTCGCGGCGGGCTTCGCGCGCGCCGCGCTCGACCTCTCGGACGGCCTCGCGCTCGACGCGAGCCGCCTGGCAGAGGCCAGCGGCGTCGGCGTCGAGCTCGACCTGCGCGCGCTGCTCGCCCACGCGCCGCCGGGCCTGCGCGACGCGTGCGCGGCGCTCGACCTCGATCCGCTCGAGACCATGCTGACCGGCGGCGAGGACTACGCGCTGCTCGTCGCGGCGCCCGCGGAGCGCGTGCTCGCGCCGTTCGTCGTCGTCGGCCGCGTGGTCGAGGGCCGCGGCCTCTCGACGCTCTCGCCCGAGGGCGAGGTGCGCCCGCTTCGCCCGCGCGGCTGGGACCACTTCGGCTGAACCGCCCGCGATCACCTCGGCGACTGAGCCGTCGCGCCCGCGATCACTTCGGCTGGGACTCGACCTCGATCGGGATCGTGACGACGAACACCGTTCCGCTGGGATCGTTCGGCTCGATGAAGACGGTGCCGCCATGGGCCTCGACCAGCCGCTTGACGATCGACAGGCCGAGGCCGGCGCCGCCGTACTCGCGCGTGGACGACGAGTCGACCTGGTAGAACGGGTCGAAGACGCGCGAGCGCACGTCCGGCGCGATGCCGATGCCGCGGTCCGCCACCCGCACCTCGATGGCCTGGCGCGCAGGCGCGAGCAGCGAGAGGCCTTCGTCCTCCTCGGGGCCGTCGCCGAACGCGACCGTGCGCGCCGACAGCCGCACCGTGCTTCGCTCGCCCGAGAACTTCATCGCGTTGTCGATGAGGTTCAAGAAGACCTGCCGCAGCCGCTCGCCGTCGGCGCGAAGCTCGGGCAGCGGGCCCGCGACGTCGAGCACGACCTCGATCGACCGCTTGCGCGCGAGCGGCAAGAGCGTCGCGACCGCGTCCTCGAGCACCCCCTCGAGGTCGGTGCGCGTGCGCCGCAGCGACATGGTGCCGCTCTCGAGCTTCGACATGTCGAGCAGCCCCGAGATGAGCACGAGCAGCTGCTCGCCCTTGTCGCGGATCGTCTGGACGAAGTCCTTCTGCTCGTCTTGCAGCGGGCCGGCGATGCCCTCGCCGAGCATCTCGCTGTAGCCGATGATCGACGTGAGCGGCGTGCGCAGCTCGTGCGACACGGTGCCGAGGAAATTCGACTTGAGCCGGTCGAGCTCCTTCAGCCGGTCGAAGGCCTCTTGCAGGCGCTGGTTCTTCTCCGAGAGCTCGCGGTAGCTCTCGCGCACCGTCGCGAGGTGCATCTGCGAGGTGAGCAGCGCCTTGTGCCCGGCGAACAGGATGAGGTCGAGCGCGCACCGCAGGTGGTCGGCGATGAGCGCGACGGCGTCCTCGCGCGCGCGAGGCATCCGCAGCAGCAGGTCGCGGGCGCGCGTCGGGTCGAGCGCCGGGTCGACGGCGAGCAGCGCGCTCGGCGCCGCGTCGACCTCGGGCGCGAGGTACGGCCCGAGGATCGCCTTGCCGAGCCGGCGCCCGTCGTAGTCGATGGCCACGACGCGGTAGACCGCCCCGCTGAAGCAGGCGTGCGTCGCGTCGCCGTGCGCGTCGGGCTCCTTGCGCTTGGCTCCGAGCACCGTCTGGCTGCACGCGCTCGCGCCCTGCCGCAGCGTGTTGACGTAGTGGCAGAGCGGCTGCTCGGTCGACGCGTCGGCCAGCAGCGTGCCGTCGCCGGCGAAGACGCGCACCGGGATGCCGAAGAGCGCGTACATCGAGCGCACGAGCTCGGTGAGCGACTCGCGCGCGACGAGCTCCTCGAGCCGCAGCGCGAGGCCGAGCGTGAGCGTCTCGAGATCCGAGTCGGGCGCGCGCTGACCGGTCGTCACGGCGCACCTGCCCGGACCACGCCGTCGAGCGAGCCGCCGAGGCAGGCAGCGAGCAGCTCATCGACCGATTTGCCCGTGCCGAGCTTGGCGGCGACCTCGCGCAGGAAGGCGTCGCCGTCGATGCCGAACTTGGCGTTGAGCTGGTGCTCGGCGTCGAGCGTGCGGTAGGTCTGGCGCAGCAGCGCGGCGAACGTCTCGACGACGCCGAGGCCCCGCGTCGCGACGGCGGCGAACACCGGCTCGCGCCCGCGCGCCGCGAGCCGCGAGAGCTCGTCGTCGGTGCGCACGTCGGGCAGATCGCGCTTGTTGAACTGGATGACGACGGG
Organism: uncultured delta proteobacterium; assembly: GCA_903893335.1. Classification (GTDB taxonomy): domain Bacteria; phylum Myxococcota_A; class Polyangia; order Polyangiales; family Polyangiaceae; genus CAITLX01. The sequence goes on from CAITLX010000435.1 coordinate 2,160, forward strand.
CATGCGTCGGAGGTCCTTGCCGTTCGCCTTGAGGTTCTCTTTCAGGTCGACGAACGCCTGCGCGTTGGCCTGCGTCTCGCCCACCTGCGAGTCGGCGATGAACGCGACGCCGTCGGCCCCTTGCAGCACCAGGCGCCGCGTCGAGCCGTGGATGACCTGACCGGGGACGGTGAAGACCTTGAGCCGCAGGCCGACCTCGCCGTCCGACCGGAACGAGAGCGGCAAGAGGTCGAAGAAGAGCGTGCGGTCGTCGCGCGTCTCGAGCGTCATGAGCCGACCGCGCGCAGCCGGGTCTGCCAGGCGGTGCAGCGCCTGCAGGTTGGTCGTCTTCCCGCTGAGCGCGGGGCCGTAATAGACGAGCTTGATGATGAGCTCGCGGGCTGCGAAATCGAGTTGCAAGAAGGGCCTCTGGGGCGACGCGGCTGCGCGAGCGCGCGACGAGGAGCGTATCGCATCGCCCCCCGGCCGCATACCATCGGGACCAACGCCATGACCTCCCCCCGCTCCAGGCCCGCCTCCCCGAAGACCCCGAAGGCCCGCGCGGCCGGCGCGCCGAAGGCCGCGGCCTCGAAGCCGAGCCCGGTGCCGGCTGCCACGCCGAAGCCCAGCCCCGCGAGCGGCGCGCTCGTGGCTGGAGCGCGCGCGCCGGCCTTCGCGCTCGCGTCGGGCGACGGCGCCGAGGTTGCCCTCGCCGACGTCGCCGGCAAGTGGCTCGTCGTCGACTTCTCCCCGTAGGACAG
>CAITLX010000436.1 GCA_903893335.1 uncultured delta proteobacterium
ACCGCGGCGAACAACAACGCCGACGGCTGCGAGTACGTGTCGCCCTACTACTACCTCGACTGCGACAACGACGGGTACGGCGGCAACTACACCTACCTGGCGGGCGGGAGCCCCGTGATGAAGGGCGCTGTCGCGTCCGGCTCCGGTGGCCTCTTCTTCGCCTGCGCGGTGGGCAACCTCCCGGCTGCGAGCACGGCGTGCGCGACCCGCCTCGGCGGCACCTGGGCCTCGGCGTCCTGGCGTACCCAGACCGGCGACTGCCTCGACACCAACGCCGCGGTCAACCCGGGCGTCGCGTACGAGATCTGCGGCGACGGCCTCGACAACGACTGCGGCAACGGCGTGGACGTCCCTGCCTGGGGCAAGAAGTTCCAGACGGCGGACAGCGGCACGACCGTCACGACGAGCGGTTCGTCGGGCGCTCCTGCTTACGGGATCAACTGGGCAGGGACCAAGGCGGTTGCCTGGGCCGGGCAGTACCTCGACGGCCCGGTCGGCGCTGGCCCGTCCAGCACGGCCGACACGACCTATGGCGACGTCTTCAAGATCGTGCCGACCCTAGAGGCCATCGCCTCGTGGCAGGGCGCCGTGCCGACCACGTACAACTTCCAGATCTACTTCACGAACAACGCTGGTCAGGCCGCAGCTTGCCCGAACCAGAGCGACTTCGAGATGTCGGTCTACTCGCAGGTCACGACGGCGGCGACCGACTGCGATGCGCAGAACGGCAACGGCTGGGGTGGCGGTTACACCCCGGGCGCCGGAACTGCGGCGCCGTCGCTCGTGGCCCCGTACACCAAGTCGGTGAGCTGCACCTCGAAGAACGTGTCCACCGGCGGCTGGTGGTCGAACACCGCGATGATGACGCACCTGTCGTATTACAACTGCGGCGTCAACGCGGTGAACTTCCAGGGTAGCTGCACCAACGAGCTCGCCACGGCCTTCTGGGCACCGTCGAACCAGGCCACGGCGGCCAACACGTTCTACGTGCGCATCCGCCGGCGCCCGGGCGTCGCCGCCTCGTGCAACCAGTACGGCATCTGGGCCGGCTTCATCTGACCTGAGACGGAATGTGGCCGCGCGCCTGCCCTCGCTGGGGTGGGCGCGCGGTTCGTTTGTCTCCTGGCGAGCGTTCGCCAGGGGAGGGCGAGGGGGACGGCCCGTGTGATGCGGGACTCCGCGGCGCGCCGCGGTGAGCCGGCGGTGCTTCCGCGGGAGCGAGCGCCGGGGGTTTCCGGTGGCGGTCCGGCAACGAGGTCGCGTAGGAGAGGCCGGCGGACCGACCGACGAGGTTGCCCAGGAGAGGCCGGCGGACCGACGAGGTCGCGGAGCAGAGGCGCGCCGCGAAGCCGTGCACCGTGGCAGTACCCCCCCGGCGGTCGCGCCCACAATAGGGGCTCATGTGCGCGGATCACTCGCCCAGGGCTCGCCTCTGTACTAGTGTGTGTCCAGACCGTGCTCGTTCTCACGCGCGGTTCGTGCTTGACAGAATGAGCCAACTAGAGTTCATTGCTACGCTGAGGTCGTAAAATGAGCGTACGCCAAATTCAGTCTGCGCGCGGGTTCACCCTCGTGGAGCTCATGGTGGTCGTAGCCCTGGTGGGGGTGCTCAGCACGCTCGCCATTTATGCCGTCAAGGGCTACCTGACGCATGCCAAGACAGCCGAGGCGAAGAACGCCATCGGCCAGATGGCGAAGGACGCCGAGACGGCCTACTGGCGTGAGTCGATGAAGGGCACCATCCTCGGCGCCGGTTCGTCGGCCATCATCTCGAACAAGTTCTGCGACTTCTCGAGCGACTTCGTGCCCCACAGCATCGCGCAGGTGAAGGGCAAGAAGTACCAGTCGACGCCGAACAACTGGAACTTCGACGGCGTGCTCGACCACGCGGGCTTCTACTGCCTGAAGTTCACCGTGAGCGACCCGCAGTACTACCAGTACTATTACAACAACGAGAGCGGCGCGTTCGACTTCACGGCCATTGCGCTGGGCGACCTCGACGGCGACGACGTCACCTCCGTGTACTCCATCGAGGGGTTCGCCGCGGTCGACGGCACCGTCCGCGTCGCCCCTGCGTTCAAGATGATCAACCCCGAGGAGTGACCGCTCGGGCGGGATGATGAATCCCGACGAGTGACCGCTTGGGCGGGATGAACAACCGAGGATTGACGTCTCCGCGGGCGGGATGAACAACCGAGGGTTGACGTCTCCGCGGGCGGCATAGCGGGGGAGTGAGAACTCCGTTCGGGGTGTCGCGGCTTCGGAGTCAGACCTCCGTGCGTCGCGGGCGTGGCGAGCTCTGCATAGGACCTACTCCCGGGAAG
>CAITLX010000437.1 GCA_903893335.1 uncultured delta proteobacterium
CGCCACCGACGGCGAGCCCAACGCCTGCTCCCCGTCCGACATCCCCGGCATCGCGGCGCTCGCGAGCGCCGCGTACGCCTCGGCGCCGTCGGTGCCGAGCTTCGTCATCGGCGTCGGCTCGTCGCTGTCGAACCTCGACGCGATCGCCAAGGCAGGCAGCGGCAACCAGACGGGCGCCTTCCTCGTCGACACCGGCGGCAACGCCGTGCAGCAGTTCGAGGCCGCGCTCGAGGCGATCCGCGGCAAATTGCTCGGCTGCGACTACGCCCCCCCGACGTCGTCGGGCGGCACGCCCGACTACTCGAAGGTCAACGTGCAGACGACCGTGCAGGGCGCCGTGAGCAAGCTCGCGACCGTGGCCGGCGCGGGGGGCTGCGACCCGACGGCGGGGGGCTGGTACTACGACAACCCCGCGGCCCCGACCAAGATCACGCTCTGCCCGGTCAACTGCACCGCCGTGCAGGCTGACCCCAACGCGCAGGTCGACATCGAGGTCGGCTGCCCCTCGAGGCAGTGACGCCAGGCGACGCGTCGGCTCCGTCGCCGCCGCCGCCGCGCACGCTCCGGGCGCGCCTCGCGCGCGCGCTGCTCGGTGCGCGCCCCGCGGCCCTCGCGTGGATCGTCTGGCCGAGCCTGCTCGGCGTCGCGCTCGACGTCGTCACGCGCCACCGCGCGATGCGCGAGTTTCCCGCGCTCGAGTGGGTCAACTACCTCGGCTCGACGCTCGTCGGCCTCGGCGTCTGGGGGCCGCTCGGCTGGGCGCTCGCCTTCGCCTTCGCAGCGACCGCGTCGGCACGCCGCGGGGCGCGCCTCGCCGCGCGCGCAGCCATCGGCCTGATCGCCGCGCTGCTCCTGCCGCTCGCCTTCTTCGCGTACGGCGCGCAGGCGCACTACTTCGGCGTGTTCGACGCGTACGTGGCGCGCGACACGCTCCGGCTCGGCCTCGAGCTTCGCGGGACGGTCGGGGCGTACGTCTCGGCGTGGGCGACGCACCTCGCGCCGGCGGTCGTGCTCGCGATCGCCATCACAGCCGGGTTGCTCGCGAGCGCGCGGCGCGCGTCGTCGTCGCTCGCCGCGGCGACGCCGCTGGTGCCGGCGCTCGGCTTCGCGGTGAGCCTGACGTGCCTCGCGCTCGACTTCGTCGCCACCAAGGGGCTGCAGCCCGCGCCCCCCGACGTCTGCTTCCTGCACGGCGTCGTGTCGCTCGGCTGGGACGCGATGCGCGGGGTCGGCGCGCCGCGCGGCGTCTCGATTCGCACGCCCGAGCCGCTCCCGCCGCTCGTGGCGCCGGCGCACCGCCCCAACGTGCTGCTCGTCATCGGCGAGAGCCTGCGCGCCGACGCGCTCTGCTCGGAGCGGCAGCCCTCGTGCACCTCTCGCTTCCTCGACGACGCGCTGCCCGAGCGCGTGGCGCTCGGACGCATGACCTCGCAGTCGTCGGGCACGTTCACCTCGTGCCTCACGCTGTGGACGGGGCTCTCGCCCGACGTCGATTTCCGCACCGCGCACCGCGCGCCCAGCCTGTGGGAGATCGCGCGCGCGGTGGGCTACCGCACCGCCTACGTCGCGTCGCAGAACCTGCGCTACCGCGACCTCGGCGCCTTCCTCAAGGTCGCCGGCATCGACTTCGAGCTCGACGCGAAGGACTTCGGCGACGCCCCCGACTCGCACCTCGGAGCGCCCGACGAGCGCGCCACCGAGGCGCTCGTCGCGTTCGTGCGCGCCGAGCCCGGGCCCTGGTTCGCGGTGCTGCACCTCTCGAACACGCACTGGCCCTACCGCACCGACCCCGCGCTCGCGCCGTTCGCGCCGCACGACCCGAGCCCCGACGACCTCGAGAAGATGCACAACCACTACCGCAACGCCGTGGCGCTCGAGGAGCGCACGCTCGCGGCGGCCGTGCGCGAGCTCGTGGCGCTTCCGTCGTGGGACGACACCGTGCTCGTCTTCACCGCCGATCACGGCGAGCAGTTCCGCGAGCACGGCGCGCTCTACCACCTCAACGTGCTGTTCGACGAGGAGGTCCGCGTGCCCGCCTTCCTCGCCGCCGGCGAGCACGCGCTCGGCGCCGAGGCGCGCGCCAACCTCCGCCGCTACCGCGACCGGCGCACCTTCGGCCAGGACGTGCCGGCCACCCTGCTCGACGCGATGGGGCTGCTCGAGGTGCGCGCGATGCTCCCGCTCGCGAGCGAGGCGCGCGGGCGGTCGCTCCTGCGCGCGCCGACGTTCGCCGAGCCCATCGTCTCGATGTCGACGACGAGCGGCGTCTGGTGGGACGCCGACCCCGTGTTCGGCGCGATGCAGGGCGAGCGCAAGCTCGTCGGCGGCGAGGCGACCGCGTGGCGCTGCTACGACGTGCGCCGCGATCCGCGCGAGCGCCTCGCGCTGCCGGCGTCGGCGTGCGCCGGCCTGCTCGCGCCTGCGCGCGCCTGGTACCCGCAGGTGCCCTCGCCCCCCTGAGCCGACGCTCAGCGGTTCTGCGCGGCGGCGAGCAGCTGCGTCGCCTTGTCGGAGCAGGCGCGGTCGCCGAGGTGCTTGCAGATGGCGCGCAGCATCTTGATGTCCTCGATCGAGCCGCGGCCTGCGTACACGCGACGCTCGAGCGAGGCCTTCAGGCGGGCCTCGCCGTCGCGCCCTTGCAGCGCGAGGTCGTCCTGCTTCGCAGCGGCGGTCGTCGTCGCCGCGGGCGGCGGCGGGGTGGTGCGCGCGTCGGTCGCCTGCGCCTTGGC
>CAITLX010000438.1 GCA_903893335.1 uncultured delta proteobacterium
ACCGCGGCCTCGCGACGAACCCCGAGCTCGCAGGCATGCTCCGCTGCTCGGCGAACATCGGACCGAACGGCGAGGTGCAGTCGGCTCAGTGCAGCCCGTCGGGTTCGCTCTCCGGCGAGGTCGCATCGTGTGCTGCGCGTCGCATCCAGAGCGCGTCCTTCGCCCCCCCGGAGGGGCGCGCCGCCACGGTGGTGATCCCCGTCACCTTCACGTCGACGCCGGGCGCAGCGTCACCAGGGCCGCTCGTGCCCTCGGCGCCTCCCGTCGGGCCGGTGGCGCCCGGTAACCTCCCGGCCGCGGCGTCGCCGAGCGCCGTGCACCGCGCCGGCGACGAGGCGTGGACGACGCAGGGAGAGGACGCGCTCGCGAAGCTCCGCGCCGCCCTGGCGAAGGAGCCGACGAGCCGCAAGCGACATGAGGAGCTCGTGCGCGCTCTGCTCGCGCGCGGCCGCTTCGCCGAGGCGCTCGGTGGGGCCAAGCGCTTCGTCGAGGTCGACCCCGATCTGTCGCTCGCGCACGAGCTGCTCGCCTACGCCATGGTCGTCAACGACGACGCGCGCGGCGCGCTCACCGCCGTCGACGAGCAGGCCGAGAGCGAGCCGGCGAACGCGAAATGGCACGTCCGCGCGGCGCGCGGCTTCGAGGCGATGGGCGACGAGAAGCGCGCCTGCGCGCACTGGCGGTCGCTGCGCGAGCTCGAGCCGCGCCCGGGCGACGGGCTCTACCAATCGCTGCGCTGCCGCGCGCGGCTGTGGGACGACCGCGACGACGCGCTCGCCGAGGGGCGCGCCGTCGACAAGCCGAGCGCTCCGCTCGCCGCCCTGTTGCCGCAGATCGAGGCGAGCCATGCCCCCGCCTTCGACAAGCTCGCCGGCGCGCAGGGGAGCTTCGAGGTGAGCGTGTCGTGCGCCTCGGGGCAGCCCTGCCCCACGATCGCGGTGGTGGCGCCGAACGGCGTCGTGTTCTCCCCCTTCACGCCGACCGACGCGCGCTCGAGCGCGGAGGCGGTCGGGTTCTCGTCGCTGCGCAGCGGCGAGTACCGCACCGTGCTCGTCGGCGGCGCCGCCGACGCGCGCGGCGAGGTGAAGCTCACCGCGCTCGGCGTGCCTCGCGCGCTCTCGTTCACCCGCGGCGGCACGCAGACGATCGCGACGACCACGCTCTGGTTCCCCCCGGCGGACCTGTGGGGCGTCAGGGTCTGGTTCTGAGGGGGCGCGAGCCGCCGTCGCGGCGCTTGCATGCACCCATCGTCGTCTCCCGGCCTCGACGCGGGTAGGGTAGGCCTCCCATGTTTCGCGCGGTCCGGCGTGCTCGTCGTGTCGTCTCGCTCGTGCGCGCTCCGGCGCGCGCGTCGCGGGCGGCCGACCTGTGGCTCGTCGATCTGCGGTGGATCGCGGCCGGGGGCATGCTCGTCACGACGCTCGTCGCGCACGCGCTCGTGCCAGGTCTCGCGCTCGCGCCGCTGCTCGCGCTCGTCGGCGCGGTCGCGCTGGCCAACGTGGCGTGGCGCGCGCGCCTCGCGCGGGCGCGCGCCGGCGACTCGTGGGTCGGCTGGCAGCTCGCGGGCGACCTGCTGCTGCTCGCCGGGGTGCTCTGGTTCTCGGGCGGGGTCGACAACCCCTTCGCCGCGTTCCTCACGTTCCAGATCGTGCTCGCGGGCCTGCTCGGCGGCGGCGACGCCGCGGTGCGCACGGCGGCCCTCGCGCTCGTGCTGCTCGCGCTGCTCGTCTTCGCGCCGCCGTTGCCCCTCGCGTCGGCGCGCTGGCCCGCCGAGCTCGTCGTGCGCCTCGCGCACCTGGTCGCGCTCGTGGGGCTCGGCGCGTTCATCGGGCTGTCGGTGTACGCCGTGGGCAACCGCGTCGCGCAGATGCAGCGCGAGAGCGAGAGCCGCGAGCGGCTCGCGATGCTCGGGCGCATCGCGGGGGGCATGGCGCACGAGCTCAACACGCCGCTCGCGACCATCCTGCTCGCGAGCCGCGAGCTGGTCGCCGCGGCGCGCGCGCACGACGAGGCGGTCGTGACGCAGCTGTCCGAGGCGCTCGTGTCCGAGGCCGAGCGCGCCAGCGAGCTCATCGAGCTGCTGCGCGGCGAGGTCCGCGCAGGGAGGCTCGAGCGCGTCGACGTCGGGCGCCTCGCGCGCGAGGTCACGCACGCCGAGCTCGACCGCCTCGGGTTCAGGGGCGAGCGCGCTGTCGACGCGAGCGACGGGCTCGACGCGTGGGCGTCCGCTGCGGGCGTCGCGCGCATCCTCGCCAACGTCCTGACCAACGCGGTGCAGGCCACCGCCCAGCTCGCCACGCCGCACGTGAGCGTCCGCGTGAGCGCCGACGGCGACGTCGTGCGCGTGGTCGTCGCCGACGACGGGCCGGGCATCCGCGCGGAGGTGCTGCGCCACCTCGGCGAGCCCTTTCGCACGACCCGCGAGCTCGAGGGGGGCACGG
>CAITLX010000439.1 GCA_903893335.1 uncultured delta proteobacterium
GGCCTTCGCAGCTCGTGCCCCGCGACCCAGACCGCGAGCGGCCCGCCGGTGCCGAACGCTCCGTGCACGACGCCGCCGGCGAAGAGCGCCAGCGCTCGGACCCAGCGCGCAGGCTCCGTGTGCGGACGCGCGGGGGCCAGCACCTGCCGCAGCTCGAGCAGGGCCAGGACCAGCACGAACACGCCGAAGCCGCGCGTGAGCGCCGAGCCGTTGGCGCGACGGTGCGCGAAGAGCCCGAGCGGGAGGCCGAGCGCCATGAGCGGGAGCATCCGCCGCGCGAGCAGCCGCACGTCGACGTCACGCCAGTAGCGAAGCGAGAGCCACGCCGACAGCGCGACGTTGAGCGGGATGAAGACCGGAAGCAGACGCTCGATCGGCACCAGCAGCGACCCGAGCGCGACGGTGATGATCGTCGCTCCGAACCCGACGCACGCCTCGACGGCGAACGCGAGCGCGACGATGGACGCGAGCGCGGCGAAGGCGGCGTCCGTCAGCGGCACGTCGCGCTCAGTCGATCGGCGTCCGTCAGCGGCACGTCGCGCTCAGTGGACCTTCGTGGTGCAGCCGAACAGCAGCCGCACGTGCGCGGGGCCACCCGCGTCGGCGAGGCCTGCATCGGGCGCCGCCAGGCCGCCGCCGTTGACCGCTTCGCACGCCGCGGGGCAGAGCACGACCTTCGTGGGAGCCAGCGGGTCGTCGTACGACCAGGCGCGATCCGCGCCGCACGAGGCCGCGTCGGCCACCATCGGCGCGATCTCGGCCACGCCGCCGACCTCGATCTGGACGTTGACGCGCGCCGGATCGACGGTGCCGGCGTCGGGCGCCGGGATGGCGAGCGAGCAGTCGATCTTCGACGCTCGCTCGACGGCCTGCGCGACGCCGTCGAAGAACGCCTGCCAGGTCTGCGAGCTCGCCTGGTCGCAGATTTGCGCTCGCACGCCCGCGGTGCGCTTCACGAGCGTCGTGTACGTCATGCCCGACTTCGGCGGCGCCGTGCCGCCTGGGTACGAGCACTTCACCGTCGGATCGGTCGCCGAGCCCCAGCCGTAGATCGCGTCGAACGTGTACCCGTCGAAGAGGCCGCCCCAGCTCGGATCGAGGACGCCCGGAGGCAGGACGTAGCTGCCGTTGTTGGGGTTGGGCCCGCCGGCGTAGTGCTCGAACTCGTCGGCGCTGAGGCGCGAGTCGTCGTCGGTCACGAGCACGACCGTCTTGGTCGCCGAAGCGCGCAGCTCCTGCCGCCACGGCTCGCCGCCGCGTCCCCCGGAGTCGCCCACGCGGTAGCCGCTCGTCTGCCCGAGCGTCCCGAGAAACTGCTCGAGCGGCTGCGTGCTGAGGATGTCGACGTTCGCGTGGAAGAAGCGCGCGCCATTGCCGCAGGTCGGGTCACCTGCGAGGGGCTCGGGCACGCACACCGGGTAGAGCTTCGAGCCCCCCTGCGTGATCGGGCTCGTGCCCCGCAGGCTGAGGAGGATGACCTTGTAGTCGAGGCTCTTCTGGCCGATGAGCGCGGCGAAATCGTTGAGGCCAGCCTGCACCGCGGCGACGGCCGGACGCATGCTCGCCGAGTTGTCGACCATCCAGACGATGTCGACCGGGAGCTTCGCGACCTGCGCCTCGACCGTCGAGGTCGCGCACGCGGCGTCGGGGTCGAGCGCCTGGCCATCGAGATCGGTCGCGTCGAGCAGCGGCCCGTCGAGCACGACGCTCCGCTCGTCCGCGGCGTCTCCCCACTCGTCGCCCCCCTCGATGGAGGCGTCGAGCCCTGCCCCCGCCGCGCCCGCGTCGTCGCGCGTCGGCGCCGAGGACGCCCCCGCCGAGCAGCCGCAGACCGCGGCGGTCGCGAGCAGAGCGAGCAACGGGCGGCGCGGCAGGTCGGTCATGCTGGTGCTCGCGCGCATCGTCCGGTCATGGTGGTGCTCGCGCGTGTCGGTCGTGCGGCGCCTGGGCGTCAGTAGCCGAAATCGGGAGCGCCGCCGCCGGGCGACGCGGCCTTCTTCGGCGCGGGTGCAGCGGTCGGCGTCGCAGCGGCGGTAGCCTTCGGCCCACCGTTGCCGCGCGCCACCGGCGCAGCAGCGGGAGACGCGCCGCGGGCCGCCGGGGCCTCCACGGGCGCCGCCGCCGAGGCGGAGGCCGAGGCCGAGGCCACCGGCACGATGACGACGGGGGGCGCGGCGGCGGCGGCGGTGGCAGCGGTCGAGGTGGACGCAGCGAGCGCAGGCTGCGCGGAGGGAGCCGGCGCAGCCGGCGAGCGCAGGACGAAGGCGCCGACGCCCGCGAGGCCGAGCACCACGACCCCCACGCCGACGGCGATGGGAGCCTTCGACTTCGCGCTCGGCGTTGCGGGGCGCCCGGCGGGCACGGTGTCGGCGCGCGTCGAGGCCCAGGTGTCGGGCGTGCGCTTGGGCTGCGACTGCCCACCGGGCGTGCGATTCAACTGCGACTGCCCGTCGGGGGTGCGCCTGGACTGCGCCTGCCCCTCGCCGGCGATGCGCGCCATCATCGCGCCGGGGTCGAACGACGGCGGGAGCTCGACCGCCGCCCCCGACGACTCCCACGCTTGCAGCGCGGCGATGAACTCGGCGGCGGTCTGGAAGCGGTGATCGGGGTCGCGCGCGAGCGACTTGTCGACGATCGAAGCGAGGGCGTCGTCGACCTCGGGCGCGACGCCGCTGAGCGGCGCGTGCGGCGAGAGGACGATCTTGAAGAGCAGCTCGTTGAGCGTCTCGGCCTCGAACGGCACGCGCCCGCTGAGCGCCTCGTACAGGATGACGCCCATGGCGTAGAGGTCGCTGCGGTGGTCGGCCTCGCGGCTGCCGCGCGCCTGCTCGGGCGACATGTAATAGGGCGTGCCCATGATCGCGCCGGTGCGCGTCATGCTCCCCTCGGCGCCGAGCGGCTGAAACTTCGAGATGCCGAAGTCGATGATCTTCAGGTAGTCGAGCTGCCCGGCCTTCTCGCGCAGGATGAAGAGGTTGTCCGGCTTCAGGTCGCGGTGGATGATGCCCGCCGCGTGCGCCGCCGCGAGCCCCTCGAGCGCCTGGCGCACGAGCCCGACCGCCTGCACCGGCGCGAGCCGCCCCAGCCGCGCGATGCGTGAAGAGAGCGCCTCGCCGTCGAGGAACTCCATGACCATGTAGCGGTCGCCGTCGGGCAGCTGCCCGAGATCGATGACCTCGAGGATGTGGTCGTTGCCGATGCGCCCGGCGGCCTGCGCCTCGCGCTCGAAGCGCTGCACGACGTCGCTGCTCTGCGCGGTCGCCGAGTGCAGCACCTTGATGGCGACGCGGCGCCGGATCCGGAGGTTTTCACCGGAGTAGACGGCCCCCATTCCGCCCTCTCCAATGAGCCGCTCGATCTGGTATTTTCCGTCGACGATCTGACCAACTTCTAGCGCCACGGCACACCTCGTGGCCGGGGGGGCCGGCCGACTCGGACGCGCGCGACGCCCGAAATCATCGTTGTACTACATTCGCGCTGAATTACGCGCACTTCTCGACGAGGGCACGCGGAGGGCGATCCTCGGAGAATCCTGTTTCTTGACTTTGCCAGGAGGCATACACTCGCCCGAACATGCCTCCGCTCCCTTCTACCCGCCGCGGCGCGCGCTCTGCGCGAGCGCACCTCGCCTGGCTCTGCCCCCTCGTCGTCGCGGTCGCCGCCGGAGCCTGCTCCGACTCGGACCATGGACAGGGTGCCGCCGACGCCTCGGCGCCTGGAATGCCCGACGCCTCCGTCTCGCAGCAGCGCCTCGCGAGCGGGCCCGGCGCCGCAGCGGTCGCAGCCGCCGAGGGCCCCGCGCGCGCCGCGGTTCGCGCCCTCGCCCGCGGCTTCGCGCGCGTGCCGGACGAAGCCCCGCTGCCGGGCCACGACGAC
>CAITLX010000440.1 GCA_903893335.1 uncultured delta proteobacterium
CCCGCGGCCGCGGCGCTGAGCGCGCCGGCGCGCCCTTACTTCTTCGGGGCGATGGCCGGGAGCTTGAAGACGGGGAGGTGCTTCGCCAGCGTCGCCGCATCGGGCAGCGCGGCAGCCAGCGTCGCCGCATCGGGCAGCGCGGCAGCCAGCGCCGCCGCATCGGGCAGCGCAGCAGCCAGCGCCGCCGCATCGGGCAGTGCGGCAGCCAGCGCCGCTGCGTCGGGCAATGCGGCCAGGACGGCCGCTGCGTCGCCCGCCATGGGCGCCGCAGCGTCGGTGGCGAGAGGCGCCCCTGCGTCGGCGCGAACGATCGGGGCGAGGCGCGTCACGACCTGCGTCGCGAGCGGCGCGGCCGTCGCGCTGGTGGCGGGCTCGGCAGCGACCGCGCTCGCGACCGCAGGCGGCGCGGGCTCGTCGCCCTTCTTGCTGCACGCGGCGAGCGAGGCGGAGACGACGACGAGGGCGAGCGGGGCGAGCAGGGCGCGGGGCGTCATGGGCATCACCCTACAGGATTTCGCGGCGCGACTCGCCGGTGAGCGGGCCTCGGGCCGGCGACCTCGCCCGCACGCGCGCTCCGGCTCGGCGGGGAGCGTGCTAAGCCTCGTGCCGTGCCGGACGCCCCCGACGACGCCCAGGCGAAAGCTCGCCGCCCGGACAAGCCGCCGACGTCGCGGCTCGGACGGCTCGCGCGCCTCGGTGCGCTCGGCACCAAGGTGCTGCCGGTCGCCTTCGAGGGGGCGCGGCGCGCGTTCGGCGGCAAGCGCACCGAGCAGGAGGAGCGCGAGGCGCAGGCTCGCCTGCTCGCCGACGCGAAGAAGACCGCCGAGGCGATGCTCGCGACGCTCGGCGAGATGAAGGGCCTGCCGCTCAAGCTCGGTCAGATGGCGAGCTACATCGACGGCCTCGCGCCCCCCGGCTACGAGGAGCGCGTGCAGCGCGCGCTGCAGAAGCTGCAACAGAAGGCGCCGCCGCTCTCGCCCGAGGCGGCCGAGCGGGTCGTGCTCGAGGACCTCGGCGCGCCGCCGTCGGAGATCTTCGCGCACTGGGAGCGCGAGCCGTTCGCCGCGGCGAGCATCGGTCAGGTGCACCGCGCCGTCACGCGCTCGGGCGAGCAGGTCGCCGTGAAGGTGCAGTACCCGGGCATCGACAAGGCGATCGAGAACGACCTCAAGAGCCTGGCGATGCTCGAGGCGTTCGCCTCGCCGCTCGGCCGCAAGTACCGCACCAAGGAGACGGTCGAGGAGATCCGCGCGGTGTTCCTCTCGGAGCTCGACTACACGCGCGAGGCGCAGAACGCCGACGCGTTCCGCCGCATGGTCGCCGACCTGCCGGACGTCGTCGTGCCGCGCGTCGTGCACTCGCTGTCGACCAAGCGCGTGCTGGTCGCGGAGTACATCGAGGGGGTCACCTACCAGGAGTTCTGCGCCGACGCCTCGCAGGAGCGCCGCGACGCGGCGGGGCGCGCGGTCTGGACGTTCATGTTCCGCTCGCTGCTGCGCCACGGCGTGCTCTACGCGGACCCGCACCCGGGCAACTACCGCTTCCTCGCCGACGGGCGCGTCGCGTTCCTCGACTTCGGCTGCGTCAAGGAGCTCCCCGACGACGTGCTCGCGGGCATGAAGCGCTACATCCGCGCCGCGATGGACGCGGACTGGCCGGCGTTCGATCGCTCGCTGGTCGACGACCTGGGCTACGACCCGACGCACCCGGAGAGCTGGGACCTCTACCGCAGCTACACGATCGAGCTGTTGCAGCCGATGACGCAGCACGCGCCCTTCCGGTTCTCGCCCGAGACGGCGCGCGAGACGGTCGCGTACCTCGTGCGCGGGCACCGCAAGATCATCTGGAAGGAGGGCGAGAGGCTGCCCAACCTCCCGCCGCCGCCCAAGCCGCCGCCGGACTACACCTTCGTCAACCGCTTGCAGTGGGGGCTGGCCTCGGTGATGGGCGGGCTCCGCGCGGAGGCCAGCTACCGCGAGCTGACCGAGCCCTGGGTGCGCGAGGGGCGCCGCCCGGTGCCGGGCTGACGCGCGGTCGCGTCGCGGATGGACACGCCGGGCGACTCGGCCCCGCTGCGGGTGCGGGGGATCGCGGTCGCGTCGCCGCGCGCGAACGCGTTCGGCACGGTGCAGCTCGCCTGCCTGCCCGAGGGGCTCGAGATCGTCTTCTCGAGCGTCGGCGGCACGTCGCCCGGCTACGCGCCCGGGCCGCTCGTGCGTGGCGTGCGCGTCATCGTGCCGTACGTGCAGGTGCACACGATCGAGCGCGACGGCGCGCTGCTGCACCTCGAGGTCGATCCGTCGTGCACGGCGTACAACCGCCTGTCGCTCGTGCACCTCTCGACGGGGCTGGCCCCGCGGCCCGACGAGGCGCTCGACCGCCGCCGCGCGGCGCGCGAGAGCGCGCGCATCGCCGCGACCGCGACGTGGCTGCCAGCGGTCGCGCTCGCGCGCGAGGTGTGGGCGGAGCTCTCGTGGGCCGGCATCGCGCTCGTCGTGGTCCTCGCCGTCGCGGCCACGCTCGCGGCCGGCGAGCTGCTCGCGCGGCGCATCGTGCTCGGAGGCCCCGACGCGCTCGACGCGCGCGAGGTGCTCCTGGCCGAGCTGTTCGTCATGGGCGCCACGGCCCGCCTGCCTGCGCGCCCCGCTCCAGCGGCGATCGCGGCGGCGCAGGCCTCCGCGCCCCGGGCGGACGCAGACGCGCGGCGCGCCGTCTGGACGGCCGCGATCGCGGGCTTCGCCGCGATCGTCGTGCTCGCCATCGCCACCGTTCCTGGCCTCGTCGCGCCCCGCGCGGCGGTGCGCGCGCCCGTCGCGGCTGCGGTCGCGACCACCGCCAGCGCGGCACCGGCACCGCCGCCGCCTGGGCCTGCCGCGTGCACCTGC
>CAITLX010000441.1 GCA_903893335.1 uncultured delta proteobacterium
GCCGGCGCGGCAGCGGGGGCTGCGGCAGGCGGAGCGGCGGGAGCAGGCGCAAGCGGCGCCGGAGGCGCGCCCCAGGCCGCACCAGGTGCCGCGGGCCAGCCCGGAGGCGGCTGCTGCTGCGCGAGCGCGCTCGGAGCGGCGAGGGCGATGATTGCGGCGGACGGGAGCGAAGCCAGCAGGGCGAAGGAGCGCATGCGTTTCCTCGGGGTGGTCGCGTCGCCGGCCAGCAGGCGTGGGCGCCACGGACGCGCAAGGTCTTACACCGTCCCCGCGGTAGCCTCCACAGCGAAGTACGCCGCCGGGAGCGCCGCGGCTCCGGCGGAGCCCCGCGCCCGCGCCCACTCGGGCGCACGGCGCGCTTCGCTCTCGGTGCCGTTGTGCTAGGGATGCCGCCGCCCAAGATGCCTCCGCGCGGTCGAATCCTGATCGTCGATGACGAGGCCAACGCGCGCGCCGCGCTGGCCGAGATCCTCCATGACGAGGGCTACACGGCCGAGACGGCCGCCGATGGCTTCAAGGCGCTCGGCAAGCTGACCGAGCTCGACCCCGACGTCGTGCTCACCGATCTGAAGATGCCCGGCCTCGACGGCCTGGCGCTCATGGAGAAGGGGCACGCCGCCTGCCCGGCGACGATGTTCGTCGTGATGACGGCCTTCGGGTCGATCGGCAACGCGGTCGAGGCCGTCAAGCGCGGCGCCGAGAACTACGTCACCAAGCCGCTCGACACCGAGGTGCTGCTCGCGGTCGTCGCGCGCGCGGTCGAGAAGTCGCGGCTCGTGCGCGAGAACCTCAGCCTGCGCGCCCGGCTGCGCGATCGAAACGTGTTCGATCACATCGTCGGCGACGGCCCGCGCATGCGCGAGCTGCTCGAGCTCGTCGCGCAGGTCGCGCCGAGCCGCGCGAGCGTGCTCATCACCGGCGAGAGCGGCACGGGCAAGGAGCTCATCGCGGGCGCCATCCACAAGGCGAGCCCCCGCTCGCGCGCGCCGCTCGTGCGGCTCAACTGCGCGGCGCTCGCCGAGGGGCTGCTCGAGAGCGAGCTGTTCGGCCACGAGCGCGGCGCGTTCACCGGCGCCATCGCGCGCCGCGACGGGCGCTTCCAGCAGGCCCACGGCGGCACGCTCTTCCTCGACGAGGTGAGCGAGATCCCGCAGGCGACGCAGGTCAAGCTGCTGCGGTTCCTGCAAGAGCGCTCGTTCGAGCGCGTCGGCGGCAACGAGACGATGCGCGTCGACGTGCGCATCCTCGCCGCGACCAACCGCGATCTGCGCGCGCTGGTCGACGCGGGGCGCTTCCGCGAGGACCTCTTCTACCGGCTCAACGTCGTTTCGGTCGAGATCCCGCCGCTGCGCGACCGCCGCACCGACGTGCCGACGCTCGCGGCGTTCTTCCTCAAGCGCTACGCCGAGGAGAACGGCAAGGCCATCGACGGCTTCGACGAGGACGCGCTCGAGCAGCTCGAGAACCACCCCTGGCCGGGCAACGTGCGCGAGCTCGAGAACGCCATCGAGCGCGCGGTCGTGCTCTGCGACGAGCCGCGCATCGGCAGGTCGCACCTGCCCGTCGGCGTCGCGCCGCGCCCCGGCTTCGAGGGCACGCCCGAGGTGCCGGGCGCGAGCCTGCGCGATCTCGAGCGGTGGGCGATCCTCAAGACGCTCGAGGGGTGCGCCGGCTCGACCTCGAAGGCCGCCGCGGTGCTCGGCATCAGCACGCGCAAGATCCAGTACAAGCTCCACGAGTACGGCGCGCCCGGTGGGGAGCCCGGGCCGGAGGACGAGACATGACGACCCTCGTGCAGGTCGAGAACCTGAGCAAGACGTTCCGGCAGGGCTTCTTCATGCGCCGCGTCGAGGCGCTCAAGGGGGTCACCTTCCGCGTCGATCAGGGGGAGATCTTCGGCTTTCTCGGGCCCAACGGCGCCGGCAAGACGACGACGATCAAGATGCTGACCGGGCTCATCCGCGCGACCTCGGGGCGCGCGACGGTGTTCGGCCACGAGGTGCCGTCGCCGGCCGCGATGCGCGACGTGGGCTTCTTGCCCGAAAACCCGTACGTGTATCCCTACCTGACGCCGCGCGAGTTCGTCGAGATGTGCGGGCGGCTCAGCGGGCTGTCGGCCAAGGGCGCGCGCGCGCGCGCCGAGACGTGCCTCGGCCGCACCGGCGTGCTCTACGCGGCCGACCGCCCCGTGCGCAGGCTGTCGAAGGGAATGCTCCAGCGCACCGGGCTCGCCGCGGCGCTCGTGGCCGACCCGCAGATGCTCCTGCTCGACGAGCCGATGAGCGGCCTCGACCCGGTCGGTCGCAAAGAGGTGCGCGACCTCATCCTCGAGGAGCGCGCGAACGGCCGCACGATCTTCTTCTCGACGCACATCCTCAGCGACGTCGAGACGCTCTGCGACCGCGTCGTCATCCTGCGCCGCGGCGAGGTCGTCGTCAGCGGCGCGATGCGCGAGCTGCTGCGCGGCGACGTGCGCCGCACCGACATCTCGCTGGCCGGCGTCGACGACAACCTCGAGGCCTCGCTCCGGGCGCGCGGGCTCACGACCAAGCGCACGGGCGACCACATGCACATCGAGATCGAGGGCGACGCCCACGTCTCCGACGTGCTCCGCAGCGTGCTCGACGGCGGCGCGCGCGTCGTCGAGGTCGCCACGCGACGCGAGACGCTCGAGGACCTCTTCATGCGCCGCGCCATCGCCGAGGGCGACTGACCCAAGCGGTCATCGGTCGCGAGGGCGACTGACCCAAAGGGGTCATCGGTCGCGAACGCGACTGACCCAGGCGGTCACCCGGCGGGCTTGCGGGCGACGACGCGGCGCACGGCGTCGAGGTCGCTCCGGCCGATCTCGCGGGTGACGACGAGCAGCGCGACGTAGACGGCGACGACCGCGAGCGCCTCGAAGGGCAACACGAGCCGTCCGCGCCAGGGGAGGCGCTCGCCGACCGCGACCGCGACGCGCAGCGCGACGAGCACGCGCACGATGGTGGCTGCGGGGGCGAACGCGCCGGCCGCGCGCTGCACGAGCACCGCGCCGAGGACGGCGGCCGAGCCGAGCGCGACCGCGGTGGCGGTGGCGGTGCGCTCGAGCAGCGCGGGGCCGAAGGGGGTGCCGGGCACGAACGTCGCGCAGAGCGCGACCACGGTGGCGGCCGCTCCGGCCGTCACCGCTGCGCTCCAGCGCTCGCGCGAGAGGCTCGCGAGCACGGCGGCCTCGATGCCGAAGAGCGCGAACGCCCCCTGGCCGAGCGCGAGCGTGCGCAGCGCGCCGCCCGCGAGGTCGGCGGCCGGGGGAGGGAACGCGAAGCGCAGCAGGTGCGGGCCGAGCCCCTCGGTGCACGCGACCATGAGCCCCGCGAGCACGAGCCCGATGCGCATCCCGGCGCGCACGTACGACGCGACGGCTGCGTCGTCGTGGTCGGCGCGCGCGCGCGCGAGCATCGGGAAGAGGATGAACGTGATCGAGACGAGCAGCTGGTAAGGTAAAAACGCAAAGAGCTGCGCGGCGCGGTACGCGCCGACCAGGCGGTCGGTGTCGGCCTGCAGCACGTCGCCCACGCGCCCGGCGGCGCCTGCGGCCTCGGCGGCGAAGCGGCGCAGCACCCAGATGTCCACCTGCATGAGCAGGTTGAGGAAGAGCTGAGCGGTGGCGAGCGAGGCGAGCACGCCGAGGTGGCGCGCGGGGGTGGGGCCCGCGGCGCCCGCCCGGCCGACGCCGGCCACGCGCGCGGCGATGGGGACCATGGCCGCTGCCGCGAGGGCCATGCC
>CAITLX010000442.1 GCA_903893335.1 uncultured delta proteobacterium
GGGGGCGAGCACGCGGGCGCCGAGCTTCGAGACGATCGCGCGCTCGAGCCTCCCGAGTCGGCCGGCATACGAGAATGTGCCTCCCTCGAAGCCGACCGCGAACGCGTCGCCGCTCGGTGGCCGTGCGAGGAAACGCTGCGTCGCCGTCGTGTCGTCCCCGCGGCCCCAGCCCGCGGCGAGCAGCGCGGCCAGCGGCTCGGACAGCTTCACGGGTTGGCCGAGGGCGACGAGCGCGTGCGCCTTGTCGAGCCATGCGGCCAGACGGTCGCGCAGCAGCGGTCGGTCGGCCAACTGGGCGGCCCAAGGATGCTCGGGGGGGAGTTCGTTTGACGCTCCTCGGTCGCTCCTTGGCAGCAGGTCGCCCGGCGACGCCTCGCCGAGCAGGCCGGCGACCGTCGCGATGCGCAGGCCCGGCCATCCCGCGCCATCGCGGCCGAGGCGGGCGAGTTCGAGCTGGATCGCGCGCGCCGTGGCGGTCGATCGCGCGACGACGAGCACGTCTCGACCGGCGCTCGTAGCGGGGAGGAGGGAATCGGTCCAACGCATGGCGCGGATGGTATCCGCGACTCGAGTGCCGGAGGGAAGTATCGAGATGCGGGCCCGATGGCTCGTGGCGAACACCGCCGATGGGCGGGAAACGTGGCTCATTCATGCCTCGGCAGTGCCAATCAATGTCCCGCTGCTCGCGCCCCCCAGTTGATCGGCCACCCCCTCGCGCGTAGTACCCCCGCGGCACCACCCTCGGGCGCCGCGGAAAGGCTGCCGCGATGGCGTCCACGTCTCCCCAAGGTCCGCTTCCGTACTCCTCGTCGCTCGAGCACCTCGGCGACCTCGCCCGGCGGGCGGCGTTGCTCGTGGCGGCGCACGTCGCGCGCACGCCGCCGACGCCGCGGCGCTACGAGCGGGAGGGGGAGCCGGACCTCGCGCTGCTGGTGGGCTCCGACGACGCGGCCGACCTGCCGCCGCGCACGCGGGCGCTCTGGCGCGAGGCCGATGCGCTGCAGGCCGAGACCCGCGCGCGGGCTGCGGCGACTCTCGGCGTCGACCTCCCGGTCGCGCGCCTAGCGGCGAAGTTCGGGCTGTCGGACACCGAGGTGGACGTGCTCGCGTTCTGCTTCGTCGCGCGCATCGACCCGCGCCGCTCGGCGGCGTGGAGCGCGCTCGACGTGGACCTCGACCCGCCCACGGTGGCCACGGTCATCGCGCTGCTGGCGCGCAGCCTGTCCGAGGCCGTAGCGCTGCGGCGCGTCTTCTCGACCGACGGGCCGCTGCTGCGCAGCTCGCTCCTGCTCGCCGACGGTCGCCACGGCGGCGACGACATCCTCGACACGCGGCTGCAGGTTCCGCGGCGCGTGATGGGCGAGCTGCTCGGCGAGGCCGAGCTGCCGGCGGAGCTCGTGCCCTTCTCGTCGGTCCGCATGCCGGTCATTCCGCTCGACCAGGTCGTGCTGCCCGCCGAGACGAAGGAACTCGTCGTCTCGCTCGTGCGCCACCACGACGACCTCGCCGAACGGCGCCGCGCGTGGGGCATCGACGAGGTGGTGACCTACGGGCGCGGCCACGTGCTGCTCTTCGCGGGCCCTCCCGGCACGGGCAAGACGATGCTCGCGCACGCCGTCGCGCACGAGGTGGGCAAGCGCCTCTTCACCGTCGACGCCGGGCGGCTGGCCGAGGCGGGCGGGCACGTGGACGAGGCGCTCGACGCGGTGTTTCGCGAGGCGCGACTGCTCGACGCGGTGCTCTTCTTCGACGAGTGCGAGCAGCTCTTCTCGTCGCGCAGGCTCGGCAACGCGGCGATGCCCGCGCTGCTGACGCGGCTCGAGCAGGTCGAGGGCGTCGCCATCCTCGCGACCAACATGGACAGCGTGCTCGACGAGGCGCTCGCGCGGCGCATCGTCGCGCGCATCGAGTTCCGGCCGCCGGGCCCCGCCGCACGCGCCGAGATCTGGCGGCGCCACCTGCCGGCTGCGCTGCCGCTGGAGGCCGACGTCGACCCCGAGCTGCTCGCCGAGCGGTTCGACCTGACCGGCGGATACATCAAGAACGCCGTGCTCACGGCCGTGAGCCGCGCCGTCGCGCGCAAGGCCGACACCGTCTGCATGGCCGACCTCGACGCCGCGGCGCGGTTGCAGCAGCGCTTCGACGCAGAC
>CAITLX010000443.1 GCA_903893335.1 uncultured delta proteobacterium
CGTGGCCAAGGCGCTGCGCGCGCGGCTCGAGGAGGGCGAGCGGCTGCTCACGGGCGGCCGGCGCGACGACGCGCGCGTGGCGCTGCGCGCGGTCGTCGAGGCCTACAACGACGGCACCGTCGGCGCGAAGGACGCCGAGGGGCTCGCGCTCGTCGGCCGCGCCGCGCACCTGCTCGGCCGCGCGAAGGACGCCAACCGCGCCTACGCCGAGGCCGAGCGCGCGGGGCCGCCGCGCGTCGAGACGCTGCTCTGGCGCGCCGACCTCTTCCTCGACAAGTCCGACCCGGGTCACGCCGACGAGGTCGTGCGCGACGCCGCGAGGCTCGCCCCCGGCGACGCGCGCGTGCACGTCGCCGCCGCGCGCGTGAAGCTCGACCAGTCGCTCGATTTCGCGGGCGCCGAGCGGGCCCTCGACCGCGCGCTCGCCCTCGACGCGCGCGCGCCGGGGGCGTGGTTCCTGCGAGCGGGGCTCGCGCTGCGCGCGCAGGACCTCGCGGCGGCCGACCGCGCGGTCGACACGGGGCTCGCCGCCTCGCCGGCCGATCACGACCTGCTCGCGATGCGCGCCACCGTGCGCCTGCTCGCCGAGGATCGCGAGGGCTTCGAGCGCGCGAAGGGCGAGGCGCTCGCGCGCGACCCGCGCGACGCGCGCTTCTTCGAGATCGTGGCGACGTACGCCGACTGGGTGCACCGCTACGACGACATCGTCGCCTTGATGCGCGAGGCCACGCGCCTCGACCCGGGCGACGCGCGCGCGCTCGCGCTGCTCGGCGAGAACCTGCTGCGCGCGGGCGACGACGCCGGCGGCCTCGACGCGCTGCGGCGCTCGTTCGCGCTCGACCGCTTCGACGTGCGCGTGAAGAACACGCTCGACCTCTACGAGCAGCAGATCGCGACCGGCTACGTCACCGTCGAGCGCGGCGCCGCGCGCATCCGCCTGCCGCGCGACGAGGCCGAGCTGCTCGGGCGCTACGTGCCGGCCTTCGTCGACGAGGCGCTCGCCGACATGCGTCGTCGCTACGGCTTCACGCCCGATGGGCCCATCGGCGTCGAGCTCTACGCGACGCGCGAGGCCTTCTCGGTGCGCACCTCGGGGCTGCCGCACGTCGGCATCGAGGGGGTCTGCTTCGGGCGCACGCTCGCGGCGATGAGCCCGCGCGCAGGCGCGGCCAACTGGGGCAACGTGCTGTGGCACGAGCTCTCGCACGTCTTCGCCATCCAGCTCTCGAAGAGCCGCGTGCCGCGCTGGTTCACCGAGGGGCTGAGCGAGTGGGAGACCGCCGCGCGCCGCCCCGAGTGGCGACGCGAGGGGGACGCGGAGCTGCTCGCCGCCCTGCGCGGGGGGCGCATCCCCAGGGTGGCCGACCTCGGCCGCGCCTTCACCCACGCCGACGACGTCGGAGAGGTCGCCGTCGCGTACCTCGCGGCCAGCGAGCTCGCGGCCTACCTCGTCGAGGCGCACGGCTTCCCGAAGATCGTGGCGATGCTGCGCGCCTGGGGCGAGGGCCTCCCCACCGAGGAGGTCTTCCGCCGCGTGCTCGGCCAGAGCAGCGACGAGGTCGATCGGGGGTTCCGCGCACGCCTCGGCGCCCGGCTCGCCCCCTGGGAGCGGCAGTTCGTCCCCGACGGGCACGCGCCGCCGCTCGAGGTCGCGCGCGCGCGCGCGGCCGCGGC
>CAITLX010000444.1 GCA_903893335.1 uncultured delta proteobacterium
ACATCACGGGCACCGCCGACATCCAGCACGTCGGCGACTCGCAGCTTCGCCACGAGGTCGACGCCGACCTCACCCCCATCCGCTACCCGCAGGGTGGCGTGCGCCTCATCGCCTCCGACCAGTGGGCCTTCGCGCTCGTGTACCGAGGGCAGAGCAAGCTGAGCCTGACGCTCGACGCCAACCTGCACGGCTACGTCAGCACGCTCGACGGCGCGATCGTCGTGCCGGCGGCCTACGCGCTCGAGTCGCGCAGCCTCGCGGCCTTCCTGCCGCAGCAGCTCGTGGCCGGCACGAGCTGGCACCCGACGCCGCGCGTGGCGCTCAACGTCGATCTCACCTGGGTCAACTGGAGCGCCTACGAGAGCCCCACCTCGCGCTCGACCGCGCACTTCGACATCACCGTGCCCGCGGGGCTCCCCCTGACCATCCCCCCCGACCCGAAGGCGACGCAGATCGTGCCCCCCGATTTCCACGACCGCATCGTGCCGCGCCTCGGCGCCGAGTGGCGCGTGCCCGTGTCGTCGCACCTCGAGGTGCCGCTGCGCGCCGGCTACAGCTACGAGCGCTCGCCGGTGCCGCCGCAGACGGGCATCACCAACTTCGTCGACGCCGACCGGCACGCGCTCTCGGCGGGCTTCGGCGTGCGGCTCATGCGCCCCATCGCCGAGCTTCCGGGCGACGTGCGGCTCGACGCGCACGTGCAGTGGTCGTACCTGCCCGAGCGCACGATCGCGAAGTCGAACCCCGCCGATTACGTCGGCGACTACCGCGCCTCGGGCACCATGCTCGCCGGCGGCGCGACGCTCTCCTTGGGGTTTCCGTGACGGCGCGCGCGCGCTCCAGGGTGTGCGCGCTCGCGCTTCGCGCCGCGCTCGCCGTGGCCGCGGTCGCCGCGGGCTGCGCGACGCTCGCGTCACCGGGCGCGGGCGACGTGGACCTGCCGAACGCGGGCGCGGGGCCGTTTCGTGTGCTGCGCACCGGCGAGGTGAAGGGGCACCTCGCGCCCTACGTCGCGGACAGCTCGGGCGCGAAGTGGCGCGAGCCCTCGGTGCTCGACGTCGATGGCGACCCGGCCACGCTCGACGTCGAGGTCTACGCGGCCTCGGGCCCCGACGCGTCGTCGCGCATCGTGCGCTTCGTCGCCGACGACGGGCGCTCGCTCTCGCGAAACCCCCCGGTGGCGCTGACGGCGACCGAGGGGTGGGAGGGCACGCACGTGGGCTCGCCGTGCGCGGTGCGCGTCGGGGGCGAGACGTGGCTCTACTACGCGGCCGAGGGGGGCATCGGGCTCGCGCGTGGGCCGGCGAGCGGCGGCGACGCGGGGCCCGCCTTCACGAAGGTGCCGGGGCCGGTGCTCGGCGCCGAGGGGGCGGCCGCGTGGGAGTCGGCGGCGCCGCCGGGCGAGCCGGGCGTGGTGCGCGGGCGCGACGGGTCGTTTCACCTGTTCTACGCGGCGGGGGGCTCGATCGGCGAGGCGACCTCGAGCGACGGGCTGCACTTCGCGCGCGCGTCTGGTCCGGTGCTCGCGCCGAGCGCGACGCCTGCGAGCGCGCCGAGCGACGGCGGGGTGGACGAGCCCTTCGACGACGTGCGCGTGGGGCACCCCGCGCCCGTGCTCGCGACGAGCGCGACGGGGCGCGAGCTGCTGCGCGTCTACTACGGCGCCGAGGACAGGCTCGGGCGCCGCGGCGTCGGGCTCGCGGCGCGCGAGGGGGAGTCGGGGGCGCTGACGCGCGCGACCGCGCCCGCGCTGACGACGAACTACTCGCCGACCGCGCCGAGCGTGGTCGTGTTCGACCGCTTCGCGCTGCTCTATTTCTCGCAGCACGCGGGGCTGACGCCGGTGCTCGCGTACGACGCGGTCGCGGTCGGGGTCGCGCCGGCGACGGTGAGCCTGGTCGAGCCGGACGCGGGCAACTGACGGGTGCGTCAGTCGGCGGCGCGCGCAGCCCGAGCGGCTGACGCGCGTGTCACCAGGCGTCGAGCGCGGCGCCGACGGCAAGCTGCACGCCAGCGACGGCGGCCAGCGCGAGCGCGGACGCGGCGAGGCCGACGAGCGCTCCGCGGGCGCTGCGCCGCGTGATCCAGAAGTGGGCGACGAGGCAGAGCGGCCCGAAGAAGACGACCGCGCACGCGAAGCTCGGGGCGTTCCACGCGCGCGCGCGCCAGGCGGGGGCGAGCCTCGCGCGGTCGCGGCGCACGACGCCCCAGGGCAGGGCGATGGAGCAGAGGGCGCCGACGACGAGCGGGACGATCTCGTCGTCCACGCCGCTCACTCGGTCGCGGGGGTGCGCGGCGGCGCGCTCGGCGGCGCAAGCTCGAGGGGCCACACCCAGTCGGACGCGCGCGCGGCGGCGGGCAGGCGCGCGTGGCGCAGCGCCGTGGCGACGCAGGCGACCGCCGCGGGGGCGGGGAAGCGCGACTCGATCTCGGCGGCGCGCTCGACGGTGCCGTCGGGGAGCGCGTGCACCGCGAGCGCCACGCGCCCCCAGAGCGCCGGGTGCTCGGCCGTGGCTGCGCGCAGGCAGGCCTCGACCGCGGGTAGCTCGGCGGCGAGCGCCGCGCGCACGGCGGCGGGGGCGAGGGGGGGCGGTGAGGCCGCGTCGGGCTCGCGCACGTAGAGGGGCTCGTCGCCCGGCCAGAGCGAGACGGTGAGGTCGGCGGTGGCGCGCCCGCGCGCGGCGCGCGGCAGGTCGAGGCCGCGCACGGCCTCGGCGATGCACGCGACGGCGTCGCGGTCGTCGAGGGTGGACCTCACGACCTTGGGGCGCGGCGCCTTGCCGCGCGGCGGGAGCGTGAGGCGAAGCTCGACCTTGCCGTCGTGCTTGGGGGCCTTGCGCAGCGCGGGCTCGTAGCAGAGGCGGATGGGCCAGTAGCCCTGCGAGCGCGCGTCGCGCTCGAGCAGGCGGCGCTCGAGCTTGCCCTTGATCTTGCCGACGTCGACGCGGATGCGCGGCGCGGCGTGGACGGGGTCGCGCTTGGGATCGACCGCTGCGAGCCCTCCGCGGTTCCAGCGCGCGACGGTGGCGTCGGCGTCGCTCACGGCGACGCTGCCCGCGGCCCCGGGCCGATGGCCGGGGGGGTAGGGGAGCGCGTCGGAGAGGGGCAGCGGCGCGGGCGCGGCGGGCGTGACGGG
>CAITLX010000445.1 GCA_903893335.1 uncultured delta proteobacterium
CTCTCGGACCCGAGCGGGGCGCTCGACGTCTACGCGCGCGCGGTCGTCGTCGACAGCTCGAACGAGACCTCGCTCGCGCAGGTCGAGCGGCTCGCAGCGATGGTCGGCCGCTGGGCCGACGTGGGCAAGCTCTACGACGCGGAGATCGAGCGGCTCGCGGCGAACCCCGAGCGGCTGGTCGAGCTCGGCCTGCGCACGGCGGCGCTCTACGAGACGCGCCTCGGTGACGTGGCGACGTCCGTCGCGCGGTTCCAGCGCGTGCTCGCGGCCGACGCCGAGAACTTCGACGCGCTGGCGGCGCTCGACCGCCTCTTCACGCAGACCGAGAAGTGGGCGGAGCTCGTGGCGATCCTCGTGCGCGAGGCCGAGGTCGGCCAGACGCCCGACGACATCCTCGATCTCAAGTTCCGCCGCGGGCAG
Source organism: uncultured delta proteobacterium (assembly GCA_903893335.1). Lineage (GTDB taxonomy): Bacteria > Myxococcota_A > Polyangia > Polyangiales > Polyangiaceae > CAITLX01. Next base: position 421 of record CAITLX010000445.1, read on the forward strand.
GTTCAGGAGCATCGGCTCGGTGACGTGGACGCCGCGATCGCCGCGTACCGCGAGGTCCTGGCGGCTGCGCCCGAGCACGCGGCGACGCTCGAGGCGCTCGAGCGCCTCTTCGCGTCCGGCGTGAAGCAGCTCGAAATCGGCGAGATCCTCGAGCCCCTCTACCAGGCCGCAGGCGACTGGCAGAAGCTGCTCGGCGTCGAAGAGGCCGAGCTCGGCAGCATCACCGCCCAGGCCGACCGGCTCACGATGTACTACCGCATCGCCGAGCTCGCCGAGGAGAAGCTCCTCGACGCGCCGCGAGCGCTCGACGCGTTCGTGAGGGCCCTGAAGGAGGCTCCCCTCGACGAGCGTTCGGGCGAAGAGGTCGAGCGGCTGGCGGGCGCGATCGAGGGGGGCTGGGAGACCCTCGGAAACGCGTACGCCGACGTGCTCGGGCTCCACACCGACGTCGCGGTCTTGCGCACGATCGGGCGGCGCCTCGCGCGCACCTTCGAGGAGGAGCTCGGCGACATCACGAAGGCCGAGGAGACCTACCGCTACGTCGTCGGCGTCGATCCGCTCGACCCCGAGGCGCTCGCGAACCTCGACCGCATCTACAGCTCGCTCGAGCAGTGGAAGGAGCTCGCCGGCGTCCTCGAGGCGCGCGTGCAGGCCACGGGCGAGACGCAGGACCTGGTCGATCTCTACGCCCGGCTTGGCCAGGTCTACGAGGAGCGCCTCGCTCGCGTCGAAGACGCCGTGCGGGCCTACCGCAAGATCTTCGACGGGCTCGAGCCCTCGCACGAGGGGGCGATCGACGCCCTCGCGCGCATCTTCGAGCAGACCGAGGCCTGGAAGGAGCTCGACGCCGTCTACCAGCGTCAGCTCGACAACGCGACCGGCGACGTCCAGGAGGCCGAGATTCGCGCCAAGGTCGCCGCGCTCGCGTCCACGCGGCTCGGCGACGCCGATCGCGCGATCGAGACGTGGAAGCGCGTGCTCGATCTGCGCGGCGAGGACCCGGAGGCGCTCGTCGCGCTCGCCGACCTCTACGAGCGCACCTCGCACTGGGCCGAGCTCTCTGACGTGCTCGAGCGAGAGTACGAGACCGTCACGACCGACGAGGCTCGCACCTCGGTGCTGCTGCGCCGGGCGCGGGTGTTCCGCGACAAGCTCGGGCGCGACGAGCAGGCGCTGGGCGACTTCCAGCGCGCGCTTGAGGCGGACATCGGCAACCTCGAGGCGCTGCGCGCGATCGCCGACATCTGGCGTCGTCGCAACGAGCCCGTGGAGCTCGTCGCAGCGCTCCACCAGACCGCCGATCGCGGCGCGGGGGCCCTCGAGCCGGCGGAGTTGGTCGAGGTCTACCGCGAGCTCGCACGCACGTACGGTGAGAAGCTCGAGCAGCCGTTCGACGCCGCCGAGGTGTGGCGCAAGCTCCTCGACATCGCGCCGGGTGACTTCGCGGCGCTCGACGCGCTCGAGGCGATCTACCGCGTGCAGGAGCAGTGGACCGACGTCATCGCCGTCAAGGTGCAGCGCGCCGAGGCGTTGTCCGACGCCGGCGAGCAGGTTCGCGAGCTGCTCGAGGTCGCGGACGTGTGGGAGACGCAGGTCGGCGAGCCCGACAGCGCCACGGCCATCTACGAGAAGGTCCTGTTGAAGGACCCCGCGCACGACCGCGCGTTCCACGCGCTCGAGAAGCTTCACGCTGAAGCCGGGCGCTGGGAGCCCCTCGTCGAGCTGCTGCTGCACCGCCTCGATTCGCGCACCGAGTCGCGCGAGAAGGTGGCGATCCTCTGCGCCATCGCGCGTGTCGTCGACGAGAAGCTCGCCGACAAGGCGCAGGCCTACGAGGCGCTCCTCAATGCGTTCGCCGAGGACTACGCGGACGACGAGACGGTGCGCTACCTCGAGCGCATCACGCAGGCGACGGGGCGCTGGTCCGAGCTCGTGCAGTCCGCTGACGCGTGGCTGAAGGCAGCGACCGACAGCGGCCAGATCGTGCGCCTCGCGCTGCGGATCGCCAAGTGGTACGGCGAAGACCTCAACCATCCGGAGCTGGCGCAGCCGTACTTCAACCGGGTCCTCCAGATCGACCCGAAGAACGTCGCCGCGATGCGGCAGATGGCGAGCCAGTACCGCAAGAACGCGCAGTGGCAGCAGCTCGGCCAGACGCTCACCAAGGCCCTCGACGTCGCCATCCTCGACGTCGACCGCAAGGAGATCCTCACCGACCTCGGCGAGCTTCTCGACAAGCACATGAAGGAGACCGACCAGGCGGTCGCGTACTTCGATCGTGCGCTCGAGGTCGATGCCGACCACATGCCGGCGCTCGAGGCGCTCGAGCGCATCCACGAGGCGCGCGGCGAGCATCGCGAGCTCGCGTCCGTGCTCGCGCGCAAGGTGCGGGCGATCTCCGATCCGGTCGAGCTCGCGACCGCGAAGCTGCGCATGGCGGGCCTCTACGAGAGCCCGCTCGGTGAGTTCGAGAAGGCCGCTGCGGCTTACCGCGAAGTGCTCGCCGCCGATGCGGCCTCGCTGCCCGCGCTGCGCGGTCTCGAGCGCGTCTACGAGAAGAAGCAGAGCTTCACGGAGCTCGCGGCCGTCCTCGAGCAGCAGCTCGAGGTCGTCGACAGCGAGCGCGAGCGCATGGAAGTGCTCATGAAGCTCGCGAAGGTCCAGGAAGAGCAGTTCGTGAAGCTCGAGGTTGCGGCCGAGCGGCTGCAGCAGGTCCTGGAGATCGACCCGAGCCACGAGCCCGCGCTCGTGGCGCTCGAGCGCTGCTACCGCCGGCTGCGCAGGTTCCCCGAGCTGGTGGACGCCTACGAGCGTCACGTCTCGGCGACCCTCGATCGCGCCCAGAAGATCGAGCTCTACGGGCTCATCGCTCGTGTCTACGCCGACGAGATCGGCGAGGTCGATCGCGCCGTCGATGCGTACCGCAACGTCATCGACATCGACGACACCAACGTCGCAGCGCTCGAGGCGCTCGCCAAGCTCTATGAGAAGCAGGGCGAGGCAGCGCAGGCCATCGAGTGCATGACGCGCGTCGCGGATCTCACCGCCGACGGCAAGCAGCGCGTCGAGATGTACTACCGCATCGCCCGCGCGCTCGACGAGCGCCTCGGCGAGCGGATGCAGGCTCAGGAGCGCTACGAGATGGCGCTCGACCTCGACCCCGCGCACGTGCCGACGCTCGCGGCGCTTCGGGAGATCGCGCTCGCGAACGAGGACTGGGATCGCGCGGCGCGCTTCCTCGATCAGGAGCAGCAGCACACGGCGGCTCCGCGCCAGCGCGCGAAGCTCCTCGTCGAGCTCGGCGCCGTCCGTGACGACAAGCTGGGCGAGCACGATCTGGCCGTCATCGCCTGGCAGCTCGCGCTGCAATACGACGACGACAACGAGGACGCTGCGACCCCGCTCCTGCGCGAGTACGTCGAGCGCGAGCGCTGGGCGGACGCCGAGCCGCTGGCCGAGCTGCTCGTGCGCAAGTCGCACAAGCGTGAGCGGTCCGAGCAGCACGACGTGCAGAAGACGCTCGGGCGCGTCGCCGCGGCCCTCGGCAAGTTCGACAAGGCCTTCAAGGCGTACTCCGAGGCCAACCGCCTCGACATGACCGACCGCGACACCATTCGCGGCCTGGCCGACGTCGCCTTCGCGTTGCAGGACTGGGCGAGCTCGCTCTCGAACTACCAGAAGGTGCTGACGAGCCTCGAGGAGTCCGAGGTCGAGGCGCGCGCCGACGTCTACCACCGCCTCGGCACGATCAAGCGCGAGCAGGGGCAGGCCAAGGCGGCCATCGGCAACTACGAGAAGGCGCTCGCGCTCGTGTCGACGCACCGTGCGTCGCTCGAGGCGCTCGTCGATCTCTACGTCGACGCGAAGGACTGGAAGCAGGTCGCGGCCTACAAGCGCCAGATCCTCGATGATGTGTTCGAGGCCAAGGAGCGCATCAAGCTCCTCAACGAGATCGGCGACATCTGGGGCGACAAGGAGAAGAACGTCCCGAAGGCCATCGAGACCTTCGAGGAGGCGCTCGACATCGAGCCCGAGAACCTCCCCATCCTGCACAAGCTGCTGCAGCTGCACGGCGCCGCGGAGAGCTGGGCGAAGATGATCGAGACGCTCGATCGCATCGCCGAGCTCGAGAAGGTGCCCGAGCGCAAGGCGCAGTACGTCTACACGAAGGCGCAGATCTACCGCGACAAGCTCGAGGATCTCGAGGCCGCGATCGACGGCTTCAACGAGACGCTCGACCTGAACCCGACCAAGCTCGAGGCGTTCGAGCGCATCAACAAGGTGCTGACGACGCAGAAGGATTGGAAGGGGCTCGAGCGGGCCTTCCGCAAGATGCTCCACCGCGTCGCCGGTAAGGGCAACACGGAGCTGGAGTTCAACCTCTGGCACAACCTCGGCATCATCTACCGCGATCGCCTCGGTGACGCGGTGCCGGCGGTCGAGGCCTTCAAGATGGCCGCGCGGCTGCGCCCCGACGAGATCGTCGAGCGTCAGATCCTCGCGGAGCTCTACGAGCGCACCGATCGGCTCGTGGAGGCCGCGGCCGAGCAGCAGGAGA
>CAITLX010000446.1 GCA_903893335.1 uncultured delta proteobacterium
GTGTCCGTGCGTCAGCGCCGCCGAGTCGCGCGCGAGCGCGAAGGCCCCCTCGAGGCTCCCTGCCGCGAGCCCGATCGGCGCGACGCGCATCACGCCGCCGCACCCCTTGCTGTCGTTGGCGCGCTCCTCGACGCTGGGCATCCGCGCGAGATCGACCTGCTCGGCCAGCGCCGACAGGCAGGTGTTGCCCGGGGCGCGCCGCTCGTGGAGGCGCCGGTCACGAAAGAGCCAGCCCGGGTCGTCGGCCCACACGCCGCGAAGCTCGATCGGCTCCTGCGTCGCGTACCAGCGCACCAGCGCGCGCTGCACGCTGCCGACCATCGAGCAGATGCCGCGATCGTTGTAGCGCTGGATGCCGCGAATGACCCCCTCGGCGGTGAAGAGCGTCATCTGCGTGTCGTCCGTGATGAGCGCGCGGCCGGGGCGCGCGTAGGCGAGGTCGCGCGGTGCGGCGGTGCCATACTCGGCGCGGATGGCGTGCGACGAGGTGAACTCGATCGGCGCTCCGAGCGCGTCGCCCAGCCCGCCACCGAGCAGACACCCGCGAAAGCGCGAGAGCAGCAGGCGCTGCGCGGGCGCGGATTCGTCCTCCGCGGGCGACGGCACCGAGCGTGCGCGCCATGCCCCCGCGAAGCGACCGACGAACTCCTCCTGCGCGAGGTTCTCGATCGCTCCCTTGCGCGCGGCGCGTGTGGCGGCGATGGCCTCGCGCGCGCCGTGCCCGAGCGCGACCAGGCAGCACGCGGCGACGAGCCCGCTGCGCCCGAGGCCGCCGCGGCAATGAATGACGACGTTGCGGCCATCGCGCGCGCGCTCGACGATGCGCTCGACGAGCGCGGCGGTGGCGTCGAGCGACGAGGGCACGCCGCCGTCCGCGAACGGAAAGCGCAGGACCTCGTCCAGCGTCTGCGCCCGCTCGACGAGATCGGCGATGCCGATGAGCGCGAGCTCGTCGTCCTCGACCAGCGAGACGAGCATTCCGGTGCGGTAGACGTCGCGCAGCCGCGCGAGGTCCGCGTCGAGGTCGCGCTGCCAGAGCGCGAAGTGCCCCTGATCGTTGCGCCCCGGCGCGAGCGTCACGCCGATGCGCCCGCGCAGCATCACCGCCTCGACCGGCAGGTAATCGACGCGGATGGGATCGGACTCGGAGGTGCGGGGCTTCATCACCGCTCATGGTAGCGCGTCGGGAGGCAGGTTTGCACTGCATGGAGGACATTGTTTGTCCAGTTACCTGCCCGTCGCGCGGCGCGCGGTGATGCGTCGCCAACGCGCGTTGACACTCGGCGGGTGGGGCTTTTAACGTGCTCGCCATGCGCTCCGTTCGGGAGCGCGGGAGGGGCTCGACATGCGATCTGTCTACGTTGCGCTGGTGGTTCTCGCGGCAGGTGGCGCCTACGGGTGCGGTAGCAGCGACAGCGACGGTGGAAGCGGCGGAGCGGCCGGTTCGGGTGGGGCCGCAGGGGCCGGCGGAGCGGCTGGCACCGGCGGCACTGCCGGCACCGCCGGCACGGGGGGCACCGGAGGCTCGGCCGGCACTGCCGGCGCCGGCGGCACGGGCGGAACCGATGGCGGCTCGACAGGCTCGTGCACGCCGGTGGGCGCCGTCGTGGGCTCGTGCGCGACGGGCACCGCCTGCGTCGAATTCTACGCGGGCTCGGTCTACACCGCCGCCCTGGTGCAGAGCTCCTGCGGCACCGGGACGTTCTCTGCCGACGCGTGCCGGCGCACGGGCGACGTGCAGGGTTGCTGCATCGGCACGACGGCCTCCGCGTACTCGGGCGGTTGCTACTACGGCGCCGCGAGCACGGTCTACGCGCAGGTCTGCGGCAGCACGGGCGGCGCGTGGTGTCCGTGAGTGCCAATCGCGCGGGCGGCCTCGTCCAGCACGTCGAAAGGCTCGACGGCGCTCGTCAGGACACCCGCGCGACGCCGACGACGTAGTTGCGGCCGTACGCCTTCGCGCAGCGGGGGCACGTCGTGTAGAAGAAGTAGAGCGCGTCGAGGTGCTTGCCTCTGTGCTGCACCACCCGCGCCATCTCCCCGCACCAGGTCTTCGCCTCGGCGTAGGGGCCCTCGAAGACCTTCGTGACGAACGTGCCGCTGAGCCGGACCATGTCGGCCCCCGGCACGTCCTTGTCGACCGCGAACAGGTGCTCGGCGTGCCACGGCGAATCGTCCTGGGTCAGCACGAGGAAGCCCCCCGTGTCGGCGTGCGCCTGCGCGATCGCCGCGAAGGTCTTGCGGTACATCGAGCCCACGTTGAGCGGAATGTGAAACAGGCTCACCGTCGAGGTGCGGACGAAGGGCTTGTCGGCGAACACCAGCGCCTGGTCCTCCCACGGCTCGGGCTTGAATCGGGGGCAGCAGCCGGTCGGATTGTCGGTCTTGTCGTAGAGCGGCGTCGCATTGACTTCCATGGTGGACCTCTCCGTAAGCTCCCCATCTCGCGTGGCGGCGCCGCGCGCCCGCTGGAGCGTCAGCCGCCGCACGCTCCCTCGACGAGCATGTCGCAGCCCTCGCCGCACACGGTGGACGACGCGCAGCCGAGCTGCGGATTGTGGCAAGCCTGGCCCGCGCCGCCGTCGGGGTAGGTGCAGCCGTAGAGCGACCACCCGCTCGGGCAACAGCCGAGCCCTCCGTCGGGCACGACGCCGACGTGCCCCTCGACGGCCGCCGCACCGCCGTCGGGGGGAGGCCACTCGAAGCCGAGCGTGGCGCAGGTCGGCTCGGCGACCGGGTTGCA
>CAITLX010000447.1 GCA_903893335.1 uncultured delta proteobacterium
AGGAAGGTCGGGTCGGCGTTGTAGTAGAGCGCGATGAACGCCAGCAGCATGAAGACGGAGCCGGCCAGCGTGTAGAGGAAGAACTTGATGGCCGCGTACTCCTTGCGCGGCCCGCCCCAGACGCCGATGAGGAAGTACATCGGCAGGAGCATCACCTCCCAGAACACGTAGAACAGGAAGAGGTCGAGCGAGACGAACACGCCCATCATCCCGGTGACGAGCAGGCAGTACATCGCGAAGTAGCCGGTGAGCTGCTTGGTCACCGAGAAGCTCGCGAGGACGCCGACGAACGAGATGAGCGCCGTGAGCAGCACCATCGAGATGGAGATGCCGTCGATGCCGACGAAGTACTCGACCGACAGCGAGCGGACCCACACGGCGCGCTCGATGAACTGGTAGCCGTCGTTGCCGTCGGCCTTGCCGATGGTCTTGTCGAACACGACGTAGAGCCAGCCGGCGAGCGCGAGGTTGGCGCCCATCAGGCCGAGGGTCACCCAGCGCAGGTGCTCGGGCTTCTTGTAGCCGACGAGGTGGGCGCCGAAGGAGATGAGCACGCCGAGCAGCGGCAGGAACGTGAGCCAGGTGAGGATGTGGCCGGCGAACAGGCCGCTGGCGCGCGGCGCCTGGGCGTGGATGCCGATGGCGGCCGGGTGGTGGTCCTTGGTGCTCGACTCGACGACGACGTGGCCGACGAGCTGACGCAGCCGCCCGCCGTCGCTCGCCCAGCGCACGCGCACGGTGCGCTTCGCGCCCGGGGCGAGCTTCGCGCTCGTCTTGCCGTCGTCGAACGTGGCCTCGACGCCCGCGGGCAGGCGGGGGTCGGACGCGCTCGTGCGCGGCGTGACGCGCGTGACCTCGAGGTCGCCGTCGCCGTCGTTGACGACCTCGAACTGCCCGGCGTAGCCGCTGCCGCTCGGGGCGAGCTCGACGGTGCCGCCCGTGTCGCTGGCGAGGCGCAGCTGCCCGGAGGCGCGCGCGGCGAAGGGAGCCGACGGCTCGAACGCCCACGCGGCGCGCGGCGCAGCGAGGACGAGGACCGCGAGGGCCGCGAAAAGCGCGGCGGCGGTCGCGAGGACGTGTCGCGGTGTCTTCATGACGAGTTCTCGTTTCACGCGCAGCAGAGTCGGGCCGTCGAGGCCGGGGCGGAGCCCCGTGCTCACCGGCCGAGGAAGTAACCGAGGCAGGCGAAGAAGAGGACGCCTCCGACGAGGCCGTAGAGGTAGGACTGGATGCGCCCCGTCTGCACGGTGCGCAGCCGCTCGCCGGCGGCGAAGGTGCGGTCGGCGACGAAGTTGACCGCGCCGTCGACGAGGTGGTGATCGATGGCGCCGCTCGTCCACGCGGCGGCGCGACCGACCACGCCGGCGCCGTTGACGATGCCGTCGATGGCCCACTTGTCGAGGTCGGCGAGCACCAGGCGCAGCTTGAGGATGGGGCCGATGATGGCGGCGCCGTAGGCCTCGTCGACCCAGTACTTGTGCTGGATGGCGTCGAAGAGCGGGAGGCCCTCCTCGCGCGCGGCCCAGTCGGCCGGGCGCCCCGCGCCGTAGCGCTTCTTGGCCAGCGCCCACGAGGCGATGGCGAGGCCGACCGAGAGCGCCATGAGCGCGTACTCGAGGCCGAGCCCACCCTCGCGGAACGACACGACCGCGTGCTGGAGCACGGGCGAGAGCCACTCCTCGAGCATCGGCTCGCCGTGGCCGCCGAGCAGGTGCGTCGAGAAGCCGAACAGCACGCCGGCGACCGTCGAGAGCGCCGCGAGCACGACGAGCACCCAGGTGATGGCCGCGGGCGACTCGTGCACCTCGGTGGCGATCTTCGGCAGCGCGTGCTCCCCCTCGAACGTGAGGTAGTAGCTGCGCCACATGTAGAACGAGGTGCACGCCGCGGCCGCGAGGCCGATCGCGTAGATGAGCGCGCCGGGCACCAGCGCGATGTTCTCGGTGGTGAACGCGCGCCAGAGGATCTCGTCCTTGGACCAGAAGCCGGCGAACAGCGGGAACGGCGCCGCGGTGATGGCGAGGCACGCCACGAAGTAGGTGCGCGAGGTGATGGGCATCACGCGCTTGAGGCCGCCCATCTTGCGCATGTCCTGGGCCGCGGCCTCGCCGTGCACGACCGCGTGCATGCCGTGGATGACCGAGCCCGAGCCGAGGAAGAGGCACGCCTTGAAGAACGCGTGCGTCATGAGGTGGAAGACGCCTGCCCAGTACGCGCCGACGCCGACGCCGATGAACATGAAGCCGAGCTGGCTGACGGTGCTGTAGGCGAGCACCTTCTTGATGTCGTACTGGTAGAGGCCGATGGTGGCGGCGAACAGCGCGGTGAGCGCGCCGACCAGCGCGACGACGCCGCTGGCCACGGGGCTCAGCGCGAACAGCCACGACAGCCGCGCGATCATGTAGACGCCGGCGGTGACCATCGTGGCGGCGTGGATGAGCGCGCTGACGGGCGTGGGGCCCGCCATCGCGTCGGGCAGCCAGACGAACAGCGGGATCTGCGCGCTCTTGCCGGTGGCGCCGAGGAAGAGGCAGAGGCACGCGAGGGTGATGACGCCGACGCCGCCCCACGCCTTCTTGCTCTGCAGGCCCTCGCGCACCGTGTGGTGGCCGGCCGCGTCGCGCACGACGAGCTGATCGTGCAGGCTGCGGAAGCTGAGCGCAGGGCCGATGAGCGAGACCATCGTCTCGCCGCCTGCCTCGACCGAGAAGCTGGGGATCTCGAGGTCGTCGGTGCCGCCGCCCGGCACGACGCGCAGCGTGTGGCGCCCGGCGTGCAGCGATTTGCCCGTGAGCGGCGAGATGCCGGCGAGCGCGCCGTCGACGTAGACCTTCGCGCCGGGCAGCACGGTGAAGTCGAACGTGCCGTTGCCCTGCGGGTGCGCCGCCTTGGCGTGGTGACCGACCGCGTCGTCGCCGTCGGCGTCGTGCGCCTTCGCCGTGACCGCGCCGTGCTCCCCGCCCGCCTCGTGGCCGCCGTGCTCCGCTTCACCCGACTCGACCGCGACGGCCGCGAGGCGCGGGAGGTTGTCGGGCTGGTACGAGCCACCCTCGAGCCAGGCGCCGCCGAGCGCCCAGAAGAGGAGCATGAGGCCGGTGACGAAGCCCCAGTCGCCCACGCGGTTGGTGACGAACGCCTTCATGCCGGCGCTGGCCTTGGCGTAGTCGTCGTACCAGAAGCCGATGAGCAGGTAGCTGCAGAGGCCGACGCCCTCCCAGCCGAAGAACATGACCATGAACCCGTCTCCGAGCACCAGGAGGAGCATCGAGAAGACGAAGAGGTTCAGGTACGCGAAGAAGCGCCAGTAGGCGCCGTCGTGGTGCATGTACGCGGCGGCGTACACATGGATGAGGGTGCCGACGCCCGTGATGATGAGGATCATCACCGACGAGAGCGGGTCGAGCGCGAAGTCGAAGCCGAAGTCGACCGAGCCGATGCGGACCATCTCCCACGCGTGGCAGAAGAGGAACCGATGCGCCTCGGGCAGCGCGAGCAGCTTGGCGACGTGCCAGAGCGACAGCGCGAAGGCGGCGAGCATCGCGCCGACGGCGACGAGGGTGACGCCCAGGCTCCCGATGTGCAGCTTGTGCGCGAGGTCGTGACCGAAGTGCGATTTCTGCAGCCGTCTGCCGAAAATGGCGTTCGTCACGCTCCCGAGGAGCGGCAAGAGTGCGATGAGCCAGAGCGTCGTCGAGAGCTCGACGTGCTGAACCGGACCGGTGAATTCGGGCATGTGACTCGGCGGGCTGCCCCGCGTCAGTTCTTCAGATCGGTGAGCCTGTCGGCCAGGATGCTCCGGTGCCCCCTGTACACCTGCAAGACGATGGCCAGCGCGATGGCGACCTCGCTCGCAGCGAGCGTGATGATGAAGATGGTGAACACCTGGCCCGCGGCGCCGCCGGCGACGAAGTGCTCGAACGCGATGAAGTTGAGCGCCGCGGCGTTGAGCAGCAGCTCGACGCCGAGCAGGATGCCCACGGTGTTGCGCCGCGTCATGACCGTCAGCAGGCCGAGGCCGAAGAGCACCGCCGAGACGGTCAGGTAGTGGACGAGCCCGAGGTGCATCACGCCTTCTCCCAGTTGCGCTTGACCGCGCGGCGCGCGAGCACGACCGCGCCGATCATGGCGGCCAGCAGCAGGATGGAGCCGAGCTCGAACGGCAGCAGGTAGTCGCCGAGCAGCGCGTGACCGAGCTTCGCGGTCGACGGCATGGGCGCGCGCGGCGTCTCGGGCCACGCCGTCGTGGTCGCGACCTTGCCGAGCACCAGCAGCAGCGCGGCGACGAGCGCGACGCCGACCGGCAGGCCCGTCGAGGTGTTCGACGTGCGGACGTCCTCGATGCGCGCGGTGAGCATGACCGCGAACAGGATGAGGGTGAGCGTCCCGCCGACGTAGACGAGCACCTGCACGGCGGCCAGGAAGTCGGCCGAGAGCTGCACGTACAGGCCGGCGATGCCCAGGAAGCACCCGAGCAGCGCGACGGTCGCGTGGATGATGTTGCGGGAGAACGCGACCACGGCGCCGGACACGAGCGTCAGCGCTGCGAGCGCGAAAAACGAGACGAGCGTCAGATCTACGGCCATCGGAGCGGCGCGAAGCTAGCGCGATGCGGCGTGCAGGGCCAGCATTGCGCGCAGGCCCCCGCGCTTGACGAAAGGTACCGTTCGCGCGTCCCATGAAGAGTACGATGCCGGGTTCACACCGCTCTTGGGTTGGTTGCCTCGCGCTGCTCGCGAGCTTCGTCGCGGCGGGGTGTTCGTCCGACGAGGCGACGAGCGCGACGCTCGCGTCGCTCTCGCAGGGGTGCAACATCAACAGCGAGTGCGCGTCGCCGCTGGTGTGCGCGTTCCGCCGCTGCCACGTCGCCTGCCAGGAGACGCGCGACTGCAAGAGCGTCGACCCGAAGGCGCGGTGCGTCGAGGCCGACAAGCCGCTGCACGTCTGCCAGCTCGATGCCGAGTCGAAGTGCGTGCACAACAGCGACTGCTCGGGCACCGCGGTGTGCGCGCGCGACGGCCAGTGCCGCGACGCGTGCGCCGCCGATCGCGACTGCCTCAACGCGCAGAAGTGCGTCTCGGGCAGCTGCGCCGAGACCGCGGAGCTGGTCGACGGCGGCTTGCCGGGCGAGCTCGACGCCGGCTCCGAGACGACCGGCCAGACGTGCGCGTACGACTCGGACTGCACCGCGCCGCTCGTCTGCCGCGACGGGGCGTGCTCGTACGCGTGCCTCGCGGACGTCGACTGCGCGGCGGGGCAGCGGTGCGACGACCACCGCTGCGTCGTGCCCGCGTGCGGCATGGCCGACCGCACCGTGCCCTCCGGCGTCGCGTGCCAGTACAGCTCCGAGTGCGTCGGCGTGGCCGCCATCCCGCTCGTGTGCCGCGGCGGGTTCTGCATGTGCGAGTGCCTCGGCGACGTCGACTGCGCCGACGGCTTCGCGTGCCTCGACCACGCCTGCAAGAGCCCCTGAGGCGTCGCGCCCCGCGTTGGCCGGCACCGCGGAGCGTGGTACACGGCGCGCACGATGGGCGACCGCGAGAACGGCAGCGCTGGCCTCGCCGCCGCCACCGAGCCGCTCCGGGGGCTGCGCGGGTGGGCTCGGATGCGGAGCGTGCGGCTCGCTTTCGCCGCGCTGCTGGTCGTGCTGCAGCTCGCCGTGGTCGTCGCCGAGGGCAAGCGCCAGGGCAAGGTGTGGAACGCGTTTCCGGGCGAGCCCCCCACCTCGCACGGCGCGCTCGACCGCACGCCGATGCGCTGGAACCGCCTGATCGTGTCGCGCTGGGACGCGCAGCACTACCTCGACATCGCGCTCAACGGCTGGGTGTGCCCGGGCAACGGCAAGGTGCGCGCGAGCCTGCTGTCGTGCAACACGCATTTCTTCGCGGGCTACCCCTTGCTGGCGCGCGCGGTCATGCGCCTCACCCGCCTGCCGGTGGACTACGCGATGCTCGCGGTGTCGATCGCGTCGGCGCTCGCGTTCTTCTACCTGTTCACCGACCGGGCCGTGATGCGCGCGACGGGCGTGCTCGGCGCGTACCTCGCGCTCACGCTCTGGGCCGCGTTCCCGTGGGCCTTCGTCGTCGTGACGCCGCACACCGAGGCCACGTTCTTCGCGCTGACGCTCGGCGCGTTCGTCGCGCTCGACCGGCGGCGCCTCGTGCTCGCCGGCGTGCTGGCCGGAGCGGCGAGCGGCATCCGCGTGCACGGCGTGACGACGACGCTCGCCTGCGCGTTCGCGGTGCTGGCGCTCACCTTCGTCGAGCCGCCGCGCACGCGCCGCGCGTGGGGCGAGCGGGCGCTCGCCGTGCTCGTGTCGGGCTGGGGCATCGTCGCGATGGTGGCGTACGACGCCTGGAAGTTCCGCGACCCGTTCCTCTACACGCACGTGCACCAGGGCATCTACGGCTACACGCCGGCCTTGCGAAAGCTGCTCGACCCCTCGCAGTACGTGCGCCACTGGGCGATGCCGACGCACGACGTCGTGTTCTTCGTCGCGATGCTCGTCGCGTTCCTCGCCGGCGCGCGGCGCGTGCTCGGGCGGTTCGACGCGCCGGCGCGCGCGTTCTGGCTCGTCTCGTTCTTCGGCGTGCTGCTCGTCACGCTGCCGCTCACGCTGCAGCGCGCGCTCGAGGGGCAGACGCGCTACACGCTCGAGCTTCTGCCGGCGTTCTTCTGCGCGGGAGGGCTGCTCGAGGCCGCGCCGCTCGCGTTCGTGCTCATCGCGTACTTCTGCAGCTGGCACACGCGCGCGTACGACTCCTGCGTCTACATCGGCGGCCCCCCCTACCTCGGCGGCGCGGGCCACCTGGTGTGCGGCAACCCCGACAAGGGAGACTTCCGCCCTCCGGTCGTGAAGGGGGATTTCGGTCGCGTGCCTCCGCCGCGCTGACGCGCGCTCGCTCGGCGCGACCTAGGAGGTCGCGTCGGGGACCGGCGGCTCGGGCGCGGGCTTCGCCTCGACGACCGCTTCAGCGGGCTTCGCCTCGACGACCGCTTCAGGCGCTTCGGCCGCCTTCGCCTCGACGACCTCTTCAGCCGCCTTCGCCTGGAGCGCGCGGAGCGCGTCGAGCGTGGTGGGGTTGTCGCGCAGCGCGCGCTCGCGGGCCGCGCGCGCGTGGGGGCCGTACTCGCCGACGGGCACCGTGCTCTTGTCCTTCGGAGCGCGGTAGAGCGGCTGCGTGCCCTCGGGGATGAAGCGGAAGACGAACGCGTCGAGGTTGGTCGTCGCCGCCTCGAACTCGCGCGTGTGGCGGATGGCGCCGGTGGACTCGTCCGCGCAGGCCTCGACGCACAGACCGCAAAACATGCACTTGCCGAGGTCGATGTCGAAGCGGCCCATGACCTGCTTCTTCGTCTCGGCGTCCTTCACCAGGTCGATGGCGATGACGTCGATGGGGCACGACTTCTCGCAGCGCTTGCAGCCGGTGCAGATGTCCATCTGCACCTCGAGGAAGCCGCGGTAGCGGGCCGGCAGCATGTCGACGACCGGCCGCACGGTCTTGTCGGGGTACTGCACGGTGATGGGCTCGCGGAACAGGTGCGAGAACGTGACCGCCATGCCCTCGAAGATGGTCGAGGTCGTGTTCGACAGGCTGGAGATGTAGTCGGAGAGGTTCATCCAGGGACGCTCCGGCCTCGAGGAAAACGAGGCGCCGACGCGGCGCGTAGTGTAGCAGGACTCGTGCCCCGTGACCCAGATCGCGTCACCGCCGCTCGCGCGGCGGCGCAGCGCCGCTCAGCTCGCGATCGCGGCGCAAACCCTTCGCGGTCGCCTCGGCGATGACCGCAAGACGTTCGCCGAGCACGGCGGGCGCGCCGTCGCCCGCAGCGAGCGTGACGTACGAGAGGACGAGGCAGCGGTGCACGTCCGCGGCGACGAGCAGGACCGAGCCCTCGAGGAGATCGCGCTCGCCGGGCGCGGGCGCGACCGCGGTCACGAGGTGCGCGGCGAGATCGCCGTCGAGCGCGAGGTAGCGGTCGTCGACCACGCGCGCCGTGTCGGGCGGCGGAAGATCGGGGGCGAACCCGCGCGCGCGCGCCTCGCACGAAGCGTGGCGCACGATCTCGGGCTCGCTCCACGCGCGCACGCGCAGGGTCGAGCGCGTCGCCTCGTGGCGCGCGACGAGCCAGGGCGAGCGGTGATCGTCGATGCGCCACGCCGAGCCGTCGGGCAGCGGCAGCGAGAGCTCGAAGCGCGCCGAGTGAAACGATCCGGCGCGCGCGACCGCGAAGGCGACCGGCGGCGACGGCGCGCGAGCGGCGGGCGTCGCGGCGGGCGCGCAGCCGCCGAGGGCGAGCGCGAGCGACAGGGGGGCGAGCGAGGCGGCGAGGGTTCGCATGGGTTCAGGGGCGGAGCAGGACGTAGGTGGCCCCCGCGCCGCCGTCGGCGGGGCGGGCGGAGGCGAACGCGCGCACGTGGATCGAGGCGGAGAGCCAGGCGCCGATCTCGCCGCGCAGGACGCCCTGGCCCCCCGGCGAGTGCAGCCCCTTGCCGTGCACGACGAGCAGCACGCGGTCGCCCGCGGCGCGACGCGACGCGACGAAGCGCTCGACCTCGCGGCGCGCCTCGTGCTCGCGCAGGCCGTGGAGATCGAGCCGCCGGTCGATGGGGAGCTCGCCGCGGCGCAGGTGGCGCAGCGAGCGCGCGTCGGTGTCGGCGCGGTGCCCCTCGATGGACGCGCCGTCGTCGACGACCTCGAAGGGGACGGTGCCCTCGACGAGCTTGCGCAGGTGCGCGCGCGCCTCGGCCTCGTCGGCCGACGCCGCGGCCGAGGGCTCCACGCCGCGGCGACGCGCGACCGACGACGCCGTCTTCGGGATGCGCTCGGGGCGCGCCGCGAGCGGGCGCACGCCCGAGAGGCGCG
>CAITLX010000448.1 GCA_903893335.1 uncultured delta proteobacterium
CGTCGTCTACTCGCTCAGCGACGGGACGATCACCTCCGCGAACCCGGCCGCGCTGAAGATCCTCGGCCTGGCTCCCGACGAGCTAGCGGACCGGGGCCTGCTCGATCCGCGCTGGCGGGCCGTGCGCGAGGACGGCTCGCCGCTGCCGACGGACGAGTTCCCCGTCGTCGTCGCGCAGAGCACCGGAGTGGAGGTGCCCGAGGTCGTGTTTGGGTTGCACACCGCCGACCGAGACGACGTGGTCTGGCTGCGGACCAGCGCGGTCCCGATGTTTCGCCCCGGCGAGGCGGTGCCGTTCGGCTCGTTCTCCACCTTCGAGGACGTCACGCAGCGACGGCGCGCCGAGCAGGAGCGCGGCGCAGGCGAGCGCCGCCGCGAAGGCGTTGCAGCGGGTCATCGGGCCCCCTTCCACCAGTCGCCCGGCATCGCGCGCGCGACGTTGGTGGCGCAGTGCACCTCGCCGTCGAGCCGGTGGTAGAGGTCCCAGTCGTCGGCGAAATGCACCGTGAGCCCGGCGGCGCCGAGGCGCGCCTCGAGGTCGGCGCGGAAGGTGTCGACGCCGTCGACCACGGGGCCGAACGGGTCGGGCATGACCACGTGGCCGTCGAGGTGCAGCAGGTTGACGGTGCCGGGCTGGTACGCGAGCCCCGCGCCGGCGACGCGCTCGAAGAGGAAGGGCATCTCGGTGATCTCGTCGTCGGCGAGCCCGAGCTCGGCGCGGAGGGTGGCGGTGGCCTCGTCGATGCGCGTCTGCGCGTCCTCGCTGGCCGCGAGGCGATCGGCGTCGGCGAGCACCGCGTCGACCGTCGTCTCGGCGGACGTCTCGGCGCCGTTGTCGTCGACCCACTTCTTCGCGGTGAACAGCCTCGCGTCGCCGTGGCCGCCGGCCTGCAAGTCGAGCAGCATCTGTCGCGCGCGCTTGGGGCTCGCGACCAGCAGGCGAAAGCCGTGCGGCGTGGTCGCCGGCACGAACGAGACGAGCTCGTCGACGTGCCCGACGTAGAGCCAGGTGGTGTCGATGTGCAGCTCGCCCTGCACGCGCTGCGCGCGCACGAACTCCTCGAACACGGCGTCGGGCGCGATGGTCGCGCTCCGCCCCCAGAGGTGGCGCCCGAGCGGCCAGCTCGTGCCCGCGTGCTCGTGGGGCGGCACGACCGTCCAGTTGCCGAACGAGTTGAGGCTGTCGCCGAGCGTCTGGTCGTCGTACGGCTCGGCGTGGGTGAACACCGTTCCCCAGCCGGGGCCGCGCAGCTGGTCGGTGGTGACCGCGCCCGCGTCGCGCCAGGGCTGTGCCGAGCGCAGGGCGACCTTCATGACGACGGGCACGCCGCCGGGGCCCGGCCGTGAGGTGAGGCCGACGTCGAAGTAGTCCTGCGCCCACTGATCGTCGACCGCGAGGCCGACGGGCGTGAGCGCGTCGGCGGCCTGCGCGGCGGGCTTGAGCCCGCGCAGCAGCGGCGCCGAGTCGAAGCCGAAGTCGGTGTAGTAGACGGCCTCGGCGTGCGCGAGGTCGTGCTGGAACACGACCGGCGCGACGCGCAGCCGCGCCACCTCGCGCGCGACC
>CAITLX010000449.1 GCA_903893335.1 uncultured delta proteobacterium
CGTCGCGCCCGCCGCGACGCCCGAGGTCGTGAAGGACGACGCGGACTTCCCGCACCTCGGTCACTTCGAGGGCTACGCGCTCCAGGGGACGAAGGCCTCCGAGGGCGTGCTGCGCACGAAGAACGGCGCAGAGTGGGAGTCGGTGCACGGCACCGTCGTGCACAAGACGTACGCGTCGCCCGAGGACGTCTCGCCCTACGAGTGCGCGATGGGCTACCGGGCCGCGCTCCGCGCGTCGGGCTGGACGCTCGACGACGACGGCGCGATCGGTAATGCCGCCAACGTGGTCGTCTCGGCGCGCTACACCAGCGCCACGCGCGATCTCCACGCGTCGCTGCTCTGCGACCATCACGCATTGACCATCAGCCTGCTCGACGCGGCAGCCGCGGCCCAGTCGAGCAAGCTGGGCCACGCCTTGCAGACGGCCGGGCACGTCGCGCTGTACGGCGTCTACTTCGACGTCGACAGCGACACGCTGCGCGGCGAGTCCGAGGCGTCGCTCACGCAGGTGCTCGCGCTGCTCGAGAAGCAACGCAACCTCAGGCTGCAAATCCAGGGGCACACCGACGCGAGCGGCACGCCCGAGCACAACCAGCAGCTCTCCGAGGCACGCGCCGCCGCCGTGAAGGCCTGGCTGGTCACGCACAAGGTCGCCGCCGCACGCCTCACGACGGCGGGCTTCGGCGCGACCAAGCCGATCGCCGACGACGCGTCGGACGAAGGGCGCGCGCGAAACCGCCGCGTCGAGCTCGTGAGGAAATGACGGCGTCGCAGCGCCGCCCGCTTCCGCTCGTGAATGCCGCCACCGGAGCCCCAGCATGAAACGCATCGTCCGAGGTCTGCTCGCCACTGTCGCCCTGTTGCTCCTCATGCAGGTCATTCGCTTCGAGCGAACCAACCCGCCGACCACCGGGCTCGTGCACGCTCCGGCCGACGTCGAGAAGGTGCTGCGCCGCGCCTGCTTCGACTGCCACTCGAACGAGACGGCCTGGCCCTGGTACACCGGCGTCGCTCCGGCCTCGTGGCTCGTGCACCGCGACGTGGTCGAGGGGCGCAGGCACCTCAATTTCTCCGCGTGGGGCCAGCTTCCGGCCGAGAAGCGCGCCAAGAAGCAGAAGGAGGTGGGCGAGGAGGTGCGCGACGGCGAAATGCCGCCCTGGTTCTACCTGCCGCTGCACCCCGACGCGAAGCTCTCCGACGCCGACCGGGCGCTGCTCGAGGCGTGGGCCGGCGGGGCGGCGAGCGACTGACGGTAAGCTCGGTCGTCTGGGCCCTTGGGCGGACGGCTGCCTCCCCGCGCGCCGGGCGGGCACTTGACCCGTATGCACCCATTCGCCCCGGCGATGTGTCGTTTTGCCCTGGCCCGCCTCGGCCTGCTCCTGGTGGCGCTCGCGACGGGCGCGTGCGGCGGCGCCGGCGCGGCGAACGCGTTCGACGACACGCTGGTGGACGGCGGCGGCGAGGCCTCGGCGGACGGCCAGAGCGGCGGCGCGGGCGGCGCAGGAGGGAGCGCGGGGGGAGCGGCGGACGCGGGCGCCGAAGCGTCGCGGGTGACCTGCGCGGGCATCGTCTGCGCGCCCGGACAGCTCTGCTCGAACGATGCCTGCGCGTGCGGGCCCGGCCAGGTGGCCTGCGTGGACGGCTGCTTCGACGTCACGAGCGACCCCGCGCACTGCGGCTCGTGCGGACGCGCTTGCCTGCTCGGGCAGGCGTGCACGTCGGGCAACTGCGGCGCGTGTCCGGCCAGCACGGTCGCGTGC
This sequence comes from uncultured delta proteobacterium, assembly GCA_903893335.1. Classification (GTDB taxonomy): domain Bacteria; phylum Myxococcota_A; class Polyangia; order Polyangiales; family Polyangiaceae; genus CAITLX01. The sequence goes on from CAITLX010000449.1 coordinate 1,761, forward strand.
GCGGACGCCTGCGCGGACGTGTCGAGCGACCCCCACCACTGTGGTCGCTGCGACCGCAGCTGCGGAGACGGCGCGTGCTCGTCCGGGGTGTGTACCTGCTCGGCCACCCAGACCGCGTGCGGCGGCGGCGTCGGGTGCGTCGATCTGTCGATGAGCGTCGACCATTGCGGAGCCTGCGACGCCGCGTGCGGCGACGCGTGCAACCTCGGCCAGTGCCAATGCTACGGCGGCCACACCTACTGCGGCACGCGGGCGGGCTGCGTCGATGTCGCCACCGACCCGAACCACTGCGGGCGCTGCGATCGCGCCTGCGACGCGACCTGCGTCGCGGGTCAGTGCCAGGGCGGTTGAGTGAGCGACAGCGCGCCGCCTCACGGCGCGCGGTAATCGTGCACCAGAGGGCGCACCTCGCTGCACGGACGACAGAGCGCGTTCGGCAGGCCCGAGTTGCGGCGCGTGCGCCCCGCGACCGCCTTGAACGTGGGGCCGCTCTCCGTCTCGTCGCACTGGATGCAGGCATTGAGCCCGCCGTCGGAGAGCTGGTAGGGCGCGTTCAGCTCCGCGAGACAGGGCGCGAGGCAGACGCTGCGCGTGTGCGCCGTGTTCCAGTACCAGACCTGCGCACAGGGCAGGTCGAACCCGAGCGCCTGCAGGCACGCGACGTTCGACGCGGCGTCCTTCGACGAGAGCCCGCAGGCGCGCACGGGGCCGGTCAGGTCCGCTTCGCGCATGTAGACCGCGAGGTCGGCGAGCGTCGAGCAGACGCCACAATGCCCGAAATGGGTCGGGGACGCGCCCGCGGCGCGCGCGGCCGACTCCGACGCGTACGTCGCGAGCGCGTACGCGCGAGGCAGCGCCGACGCGCCCGAGGTCGGCAAGACTGCGCAGACGGTCTCGGGCGGGTCGGCCGCCGGGGCTGGCGACAGGTACGGGTCCACATCGACCGTCGCGTACGGCGTCGCGACCTCCCAGTCGTCGACGAGCGAGCGCACGAAGGCGTCGCCGTAGACCGGAGGCTCGAACGCGGTGCCGCCGCAGGCGCAGCGCGGCTGGCACTGCGAGGCGTCGAGCCCGGTGTGCTCGTTCGGCGCCCCGAAGAGCATGCCGCACGACGCCGCGTCATCCGCCCCGGCGTCCGGCGCACTCGGCGCGCCGTCGTCGGGGTCGATGCGACACCCCGCGACCGCGACGACGACGAGCAGCGCGCCCAGCCCTCGCCGGCGGGAGCGACCCGCTGGCCCGCGCAGTGCGTCGAGGAGGCTCGGCATGGTGACAGGCAGGAGGATCCACGCGGCGCCGCCGAGCGCAAGAGGCCCGAGGGCCGTGGGCTCGCGCTTGGTCCTCTCCGATACCGTGGCAGCCATGGGGTCTGGGGCTCGAGCGGCGGCGCGCGCCGCGTTTGTTGGGCTGTGCCTGCTGTCGGCGGCAGGCTGCAGGCGCGCCGAGGGGGCCGAGCGCGTCGACGGCAGCGAGGTCTTCCGCACGGCGTGCGCGCGCTGCCACGGCACCGATGGGGCGGGAGGGCCGCCGAGCCTCGGTGGCCGCGCCGCGCCGCGCAACTTCCGCGACGCGGCCTTCCAGGCATCGCGCACCGACGACCAGCTTCACGCGGCCATTCGCTCGGGCACCGGCACCGGGATGCCGGCGTTCGCCGCGGCGCTCGGCGAAGAGCAGATCGCAGCGGTCGTCCGCGTCGTGCGCAGCTTCGACCCCCGAGGAGGACATCCGTGAAGAAGATCCTGGTCCGCGCCGCTCTCGCGCTCGTGGCGCTCGTCGGGCTCGCCGCCGCGGCGGTCGCCATCAGGTTCTACGTGCTCTCGCCGGCCCTCCGCGCCGCGCCCGACGTGCACGCGCCGACGAGCGCCGAGGCCGTCGCCCGGGGCAAATACCTCGTCGAGCACGTCACGGGTTGCACCGGCTGCCACTCCCCCGTTCAGGACGACAAGCCCGGCGATTTCCCGGTGCCTGGGCGGCTCGGCGCCGGGCGCGATTTCGGCGACATGCCCGGCGCGCCGTTTCACCTGCGCGCTCCGAACCTCACCCCCGATCGGGACACGGGCATCGGCGCATGGACCGACGGCGAGGTGCTGCGCGCGATGCGCGAGGGGGTGAGCCGAGACGGCCGACCGCTCTTCCCCCAGATGCCGTACCAGACCTACGCGCGCACGCTGACCGACGTCGACGCGCTCTCGATCATCGCGTACCTGCGCACGCTCACGCCGATCGCGAACGACGTGGGGCGCACCGAGGTGCGCTTCCCCGTCTCGATGTTCGTGCGCGCGGCACCTGCGCCGCTCGCGTCAGCGCCCCCTGCCCCGCCGCCGTCGACCGACAAACTCGCCCGGGGCAACTGGCTGCTCGCGGTCGCCTCGTGCCACGACTGCCACGACTCGGTCGATGCGCGCTGGGAGAAGATCCCGGGCAAGGCGCTGGCAGGCGGCGC